>JAIERC010000082.1 GCA_019747165.1 Sphingomonas sp.
GCGTGGAAAAAGTGTTGTGGGTGCGTCAGTGGAATGACAGCCTGTTCTCGTTCGCCGTCAGCCGGCCGTCCAGTTTCCGTTTCCAGAGCGGCCAGTTCGTCATGTTGGGGCTGCCCGTTAATGGCAAGCCGTTGCTCCGCGCTTATTCAATGGCCTCCCCGCATTATGCCGAGGAGCTCGAATTTTTGAGCATCATCGTGCAGGACGGTCCGCTGACGTCGCGGTTGCAACATATCAAGGCGGGTGACGATCTTTTGCTTGCCGCAAAGCCCGTTGGCAGTTTGGTGTTGGATGCGCTGTTGCCCGGCAAGAACCTCCACATGATCGGTACCGGCACCGGCCTCGCGCCCTGGCTGAGCCTGGCGCGTGATCCGGATGTCTATGACCGTTTCGATAGCGTTACCGTGCAGCATACCGTTCGCAACAAGGATGATCTGGCCTATTTCGACATGCTGTCGGGCAGGCTGGCGGATGATCCGCTGGTTGCCGATGAAGCGGCGACCAAGTTTACTTATGATTGGGTCGCGACCCGCAATGCTGAAGTGGGCCAGGATCATCGCCGCATCACCGATCGCATCCGCGACGGTAGCTATAAGCTCGACGCCGAAACCGATCGCGTGATGCTGTGCGGATCGATGGCGATGATCAAGGAAACCGCGTCTATTCTTGAAGGGCTTGGTTTTGTCGAAGGTGCGATGTCAGGCCCGGGTACCTTCGTGCTGGAACGCGCTTTCGTCGGCTAAGGCGGGCGCCGTGCCGTCCTTTTGATCAAGCACCAGCGCCGGTCAGCCGCTCCAGCTGATTGGGGCTCAGCGTTAGCGCCATCGCGCCAATCAGCTCCTCCATTTGTGCGACACTGGTGGCACTGGCAATCGGGGCGGTGACGCCGGGCTGAGCGGCCAGCCAGGCCAGTGCGATTTGGGCCAGCGTCGCGCCGGTTTCCTCTGCCACCGTGTCCATTGCCGTCAGTACGCCCATTTTATGCTCAAGCATGGCGGCCATCCGCCCACCGCGAACGCTTTTCGAAAGATCGGCGCTGCTGCGATACTTGCCGGTGAGGAAGCCCGAGGCGAGGCCATAATAGGGCACAACGCCGATGTTATGGGTCACACAGAGGTCCTGCAATTCGCCTTCGAACTTGTTGCGGCTGACAAGATTATATTCGGGCTGGAGCACGTGATAATGCGGCAGGCCATGGGCGGTGGCGAGGTCGAGCGCTGATTTCAGCCGCCCGGCGTGGAAATTGGATGCGCCGACGACGCGGATTTTGCCGGCATCGGCCAATGTGCCGAACGCAGCCAACGCCGCCTCTTGCGGCACATCTTCATCGTCCTGATGCGCGAAATAAAGATCGATCGTTTCGATCCCGAGCCGCTTGAGCGAGGCATCGCAGGCCGCGGCAATCCGTGCGGGCGCGAGCTTCGTGCCGCCCACACCGGGCAGCATGCCAACCTTAGTAGCGATTTGCACGCGATCACGCTTGCCGCTCGTCGCCAGCCATTCACCAATCACCGTCTCTGATTCGCCGCCAACATGGCCCGGGACCCAGGCCGAATAGACATCGGCGGTATCGATCATCGTGCCGCCACCGTCCACAAAGGCGTCAAGGATGGCAAAGCTGGTCGCCTTGTCGGCGGTCCAGCCAAAGACATTCCCGCCCAGCACCAGCGGCGCGATGTGCAGATCGGTGCTGCCGAGTTGGCGTAGCTGGGGCATGGTCATTCCTGATTATTCGCTGGGTCGGCGATCGCATTGGCCGACACGCTGTCATTGTCGAGCATGGCCGCTGCCTCGTTTAGCTGGCGTGCCTCACTGGGAGAAGCCCCGCTTTGGTCCGTCGCCGGCGCGCCACAACCGGCGAGCAACAGCGCGATGGCGAGGATGCCCGCATAAGCTGGCGCAGGGTGAAGCGAGCCGAAGGCGGCCATTATTCGTCAATCTCTCCGTTGGCAGCATCGGCAATGTTACCGATTTTCTCGGTGCCACGATCCATTGCGTTTTCGGCAGCACCAAATGCCTGGTCGCTAGCGGCATCGGTATCTTTCGCTGCTTCGATCATCGTCGCATTAGCGTCTGCCGTGATCGCATCGGCGGCTTCGGCGGTTTCGTTTTGTGCCTTGGGCGAACAGGCCGCAAGACCGATGCCACAAACCGCGATTAGGGCCAGGGAAATCATTGGTCGCATGATTGCATCCTTCTCGTTCGGTGTGGGGGCTGCGCTAACGCATCAGACCTATCTGAGGGGCCATCGTCGCGCAATTGCCACGCGCTGTGACCAAGTCGCTGAAATAGGACCTGCCCAGCTCATTGACGACATATAAAGATATCTTTATATCTTGTGAGCGATGACGCTTGCCCTCGACATTTTTCGTGCCCTTGCCGATGCAACGCGGCTGCGCATCATGGCCTTGCTCCAATCGATGGAGCTGTCGGTCGGTGAACTGGCGCAGGTGCTGGGACAAAGCCAGCCGCGGGTGTCACGTCATGTAAAGATATTATGTGATGCGGGTTTGGCCGAACGGCGCAAGGAGGGCAGCTGGGTGTTCCTGGCGCTCGGCGATCGGACCCTTGTTGCGCCGGTGCTGGCTGCGTTCGACAGCTGGGCCGGGCGCGAGCCGGATCATTGGGCGGTTGCCGATGCGGCTCGCCTGGCTGCGGTGCGCGCCGATCGCGCGGCGGCGGCCAATGCCTGGTTTGAAGCAAATGCCGGTGAGTGGGATGCGATCAGATCACTGCACATTGCCGAGAGCGAGGTTGAAGCCGCGATGAAGCGCGTGCTGGGCGATGCGACGATTGGGCAATTAATCGACATCGGCACCGGCACGGGTCGGATGCTGGAATTGTTCGCGCCCCAAGCTGATCATGCGCTGGGGATTGATCGCTCGTCGGAAATGCTGCGACTTGCGCGCGCCAAACTCGCTGAGCGTGGGCTGGATCGCGCCGAGCTGCGCCAGGCCGATCTTTACGCCCTGCCGCTGGCTGATGGTCAGGCCGATGCAGCGATACTGCACCATGTGCTGCATTTCGCGCAGCAGCCGGGGGCGGCAATTGCCGAAGCCGCCCGGGTGCTGAGCGCTGGTGGGCGCTTGTTGATTGTCGATTTCGCGCCGCATGATCGTGAGGAATTGCGCGCGCGGGATGCGCATACCCGGCTCGGCTTCTCGGATGATCAGATGATCGGCTGGTTCGATTCGGCGGGCCTGGCACCAGTGCAGATTGAAACGCTGGAAGGTGGCGCGCTGACGGTGAAACTATGGCTCGGTCGCAAGACCGGCGATCTACTAAAGCAGGTGATGGCGGCATGACGATTTCGGTTTCGCAACTCGAAGAGGCGCGCCGCGCGCTTGAGGCTCCATTGTTCGCCGATTTGGCGGGAGATGCGAATGTGTCCTTCGAATTCTTCCCGCCCAAGACCGAGAAAATGGAGGAGGCGCTGTGGGAAACGGTAAAGACGCTTGAGCCGTTCAGCCCTCGCTTTGTCTCGGTGACCTATGGCGCTGGCGGATCGACGCGCGAGCGCACGCACGCAACGGTTGCGCGCATTCAGCGCGATACATCGATGGGCGCAGCGGCACATCTGACCTGTGTCGAGGCAAGCCGCGATGAAATTGACGCGATTGCCGATGCCTATTGGCAGGCGGGCATCCGCCACATCGTCGCGTTGCGCGGCGATGCACCAGGGACAAGTGGCTTTGTGCCGCACCCGCAAGGTTATACCAATGCCGCCGATCTGGTCGCTGGGCTGAAGCGGCTGCATCCGTTTGAGATTTCGGTCGCTGCCTATCCGGAAAACCACCCGGATTCGCGCGATTTTGCCGATGACCTCGATAATCTGAAGCGCAAGCTTGATGCTGGCGCGACGCGCGGGATCACGCAGTTCTTTTTCGAACCCGAAACATTTTTTCGCTTCCGTGATCGTTTGTCGACGGCGGGGATCAGTGCGGAAATGGTACCCGGCATCATGCCCGTGACCAATTTTGCCAGTATTGTCCGGATGTCGGCAATGTGTGGTACGGCAGTTCCCGCCTGGCTTGGGCGGTTGTTCGAAGGACTCGATGATCATCCCACCAGTCGCCAGTTGATTGCCGCCACGCTGGCGGCGGAATTGTGCCGCAAGCTGTACGCAGGCGGGGTACGTGACTTGCATTTTTACACGCTCAACCGCGCTGAACTAAGCTTTGCGATTTGCCACTTGCTGGGATTGCGCGCGAACGCTGTTGCCGCGCCCAAAGTGGTCGCTGCTTAGGCTCATTGCCTGACTCTGGACGAGGTCCTGGGTGAAAAAGGAAAACGAAATGTCTGCACGCACTAAACTCCTCGCCGCTGCTGCCGAGCGTATCCTGTTGACCGACGGCGCGTTCGGCACCGAAATCCAGAACTGGAAGCTCGTCGAAGCCGATTATGCTGGCAACCTGAAGCTCGCCAAGGATCAGAAGGGTAACAACGATATCCTCGCGCTCACCAAGCCCGAGGTGCCGGAGACGATCACGCGCGAATATCTTGATGCGGGCTCGGACATCGTTTCGACCAATACGTTTTCGGCCAATCTGATCAGCCAGGCCGATTATGCGGCGGAACATTTGGTGCGCGAGATTAACATCGCTTCGGCACAAATCGCCCGGCGCTGTGCTGATGAATATGCCGCTAAAGATGGCCGTCCGCGTTTTGTGGCCGGCGCCATTGGGCCGACCAATAAGACCTTGTCGCTCAGCCCCGACGTCAACGATCCGGGTTTTCGCGAGATCGATTTCGATTATCTGAAGGACGTTTATCTGGAACAGGTCCTGGCACTGGTTGAAGGCGGGGTAGACTTCATCCTGATCGAAACGGTGTTCGACACCCTCAATGCAAAGGCAGGGATCATGGCGGTTATCGAGGCGAGCGAAGTGCTTGGTCGTGAAGTGCCGATGATGCTGTCGATGACGCTCACCGATCTGTCAGGGCGCAATCTTTCGGGCCATACGGTCGAGGCGTTTTGGCATGCGGTGCGGCATGCGCGGCCGCTGACGATTGGTCTCAACTGCTCGTTTGGCGCGGAACAGCTGCGCCCGCATGTGAAGACGCTTAGCGCGATCGCCGATACATTGATCATGATTTATCCAAATGCTGGGCTGCCCAACGAGCTTGGCGCCTATGACGAAGAACCCCCGACGACGGCGGGCTTGGTTAAGGAATGGGCGGAAGCCGGGCAGGTCAACATCCTGGGCGGCTGCTGCGGATCGACACCGGCGCATATCAAGGCGATGGCGGATGCTGTCGCGGGTTTGCCTGGGCGCGCGGTGCCGGTCCCGCCGGTATTCACCCGGCTGGCCGGGCTGGAGCCAATGACAATGGCGGCTTGAACCGATCCTCCCCGGGACGGTGAGGGGAACTATGCGAAGCATGGTGGAGGGGGCTCTCCACCAAGTGACACGTTTGAGGAGAGCCCCCTCCACCGCTCTGCGAGCGGTCCCCCTCCCCGTCCCGGGGAGGATTAAAGGCAGCAAATGACCACCTCCTCCACCAATTTCGTCAATATCGGTGAACGCACAAACGTCACCGGCTCGGCCGCGTTCAAGAAGCTCATCATGGCGGGTGATTACACGCGCGCGGTTGAGGTCGCGCGCCAGCAGGTCGAAAACGGTGCGCAGGTGCTCGACGTCAACATGGATGAGGGGCTGCTCGACGCGCATCACGCGATGACGACCTTTTTGAAGCTGATCGCCGCCGAACCCGATATTGCGCGCATCCCGTTCATGATCGACAGCTCGAAATGGTCGGTGATTGAGGCGGGGCTGAAATGCGTGAGCGGCAAGCCGATCGTCAATTCGATCAGCATGAAGGAAGGCGAGGCACAGTTCCTCGACCAGGCGCGCAAGGTGATGGCGTACGGTGCCGCCGTCGTCGTGATGGCGTTCGACGAGGTTGGTCAGGCCGATACCAAGGAACGCAAGGTCGAGATTTGTGAGCGGGCCTATAAGCTGCTGACCGGCATCGGCTTTCCGCCGGAAGATATCATCTTCGATCCCAATATCTTTGCCGTAGCGACCGGCATCGACGAGCATCGCCGCTACGCCATCGACTTCATCGAAGCGTGCCGCGAGATCAAGGCGCGCTGCCCGCATGTCCATATCTCGGGCGGGCTGTCGAACCTCAGCTTCTCGTTCCGGGGCAATGAGCCGGTGCGCCGCGCGATGCATTCGGTGTTCCTCTACCACGCCATCCCCGCCGGGCTCGACATGGCGATCGTCAATGCTGGGCAGCTTGATATCTATGACGACATCAACCCCGCTTTACGCGAAGCGTGCGAGGATGTGATCTGGGACCGGCGTGACGACGCGACGGACAACCTCATCACCCTCGCCGAAAGCTTCCGTGGCACCGATGCGGTCGCCGAAAAAGCTGCCGAGGAATGGCGCGGTTGGTCGGTCAACAAGCGGCTCGAACATGCGCTCGTCAAGGGTATCGACCTCTATGTCGTCGACGATACCGAGGAAGCGCGCCAGGTCATTGCCAACCGGGGCGGCCGCCCGATCGAGGTGATCGAAGGGCCACTGATGGACGGCATGAACGTGGTTGGCGACTTGTTCGGATCGGGCAAGATGTTCCTGCCCCAGGTCGTGAAATCAG
>JAIERC010000293.1 GCA_019747165.1 Sphingomonas sp.
AATCGAGCCTCAGCCGCTGGGACGTCGCGGCGGGCATTTTGCTGGTCAAGGAAGCGGGCGGCTACGTCACCGATTTTCGCGGCGGTGACAAAATGATGGAACGCAACGAGTTCCTGGCGGCGAACGATGCGCTGCATAACAAGCTGCACAAGCTGGTGGCGGGGGCGTTGCGCTAGGACCAGGCTCGACAATCACGGCAGATGCGGCAGGATGGCGAACCGTGGAAACGTTGTTCATATTTCCTGAGGCTGGCACACGTCATGCGCATGTAGACGAGTGGCTTGCCAAGCACGACAACGAGATTGGAAAGATTGCCCGCATCTTGGTCGATCGCGTGCGCAGCTGCGGTGACGATATACGAGAGTTGGTGCACGATGGCCGCCCGACCTTGTGCGTCGAAATGGCGGCCTTTGCCTATGTCGACGCCTATTCGCGCCATGCCGCGATTGGCTTCTTTGAAGGTGCATCATTGCCCGATCCTGAAAAGCTATTGCAAGGTCAGGGCAAAAGAATGCGGCATATCAAACTGCGCACGCTTGACGAGGTGGCACTTCCTTCGCTGCTAATGATGATCGATGCTGCCTATCACGACATGCGCCGCCGGCTGGGCTTGGATTGAGCGCCGATCAATCTATCCCATCATCTCCACCGCCACTGCTGTCGCCTCACCGCCGCCGATGCACAGGCTCGCCATCCCGCGCTTCCCGCCCGTCGTCTGTAGCGCGGATAGCAACGTCGCCATGATCCGCGCGCCGCTGGCACCGATCGGGTGGCCGAGGGCGGTGGCGCCGCCGTGGATGTTGACGACGTCGTGGCTCAGCCCCAGGTCACGCATGGCGATCATCGCGACGACGGCAAAGGCTTCGTTGACCTCGAACAGGTCGATGTCGCTCGCCGACCAGCCGGCTTTTTCCATCGCTTTGCGCATCGCGAAGACTGGCGCGGTGGTGAACAGCGACGGGGCATGGGCATGACCCGCTGTCGCGACGATCCGCGCGATCGGCGTCAGGCCGAGCTTTTCCGCCACGGACAGCCGCGTCATCACCAATGCCGCCGCGCCATCCGAGATCGATGAGGCATTAGCGGCGGTGACGGTGCCGTCCTTCGAGAAAGCGGGTCGGAGCGTCGGGATCTTGGCCGGATCGCCCTTTAGGGGCTGCTCATCCTTATCGACCGTGACATTGCCCTTGCGCCCGGCAATCTCGACCGGCGTGATCTCACGGTCGAACGCGCCCGAATCTTGCGCCTTCTTCGCCCGCGTTAGCGAGGCGATGGCATAATCATCCTGCTGCTCGCGGGTGAACTGATAGGCCGCCGCCGTATCCTCGGCGAAATTGCCCATCAGCTTGCCGGGTTCATAGGCATCCTCGAGCCCGTCGAGATACATGTGATCCTTGAGCACATCATGCCCGATCCGCGCGCCGCTCCGGTGCTTCATCGACAGGTATGGCGCATTGGTCATGCTCTCCATGCCACCCGCAATCAGCAGATCGACCGAGCCCGCTGCGAGTGCATCGGCCGCCATGATCGCTGCCTGCATGCCGCTACCGCACATCTTGTTGACCGTCGTCGCCTCGATATGATCGGGCAGACCAGCCTTCAGCGCGGCCTGGCGGGCAGGGGCCTGGCCCAAACCGGCGGGGAGCACGCAGCCCATATAGATCCGTTCGATCGCCGCGCCCGATAGCCCCGCGCGCTCCACTGCGCTGCCGACCGCCGCCGCACCAAGCTCGGTCGCCGATGCGCCCGATAGCGCGCCCTGAAAACTCCCCATCGGGGTGCGGGCATAGGAGACGATGACGACGGGATCGGTGGCCATTGGTGAAGCTCCGGTAGAGTGGATTGGTTGGCCGCGATTTAGGCCCGTGGCGGGAGGAATACAAATCGCCTATCGACGGCGCGTGGATCACCTCACCGCCTCCCTGTCCGTACTGCCCGCTTGGGCATGGGCGGTCCTGTTGGGGCTGTTTGGTGCGATCCTTGGTAGCTTCATAGCGGCGCTCGTCATCCGCTGGCCGCAGGATCGATCGGTGCTCGCTGGGCGCTCGCACTGCGATGCGTGCGATGCGGTGCTGGGGCCGGTCGATCTGGTGCCGCTGCTCAGCGCACTGGCGATACGTGGCCGCTGCCGTCACTGCGCCGCGCCGATTGATCCGCTGCATTGGCAAATCGAGCTGGCGGCGCTGGCCATCGGCGTCTCGGCGGGCGCATTAATTGCCGGGCCGTCGGCAATAGCGGTGGCGCTGTACGGCTGGCTGCTGCTGACATTGGCAGCACTCGATATCACTGATTTTTGGCTACCCGACCGGTTGACGCTCACGCTGGCGCTGACGGGCCTGGCGACGGGCCTCACCGGCATTGCGCCGCCGCTAATGGATCGGCTGATCGGTGGTGTCGCTGGCATTGCCGCGCTGTGGGCGATCGCGGCGGGATATAAGGCCTATCGCGGGCATGAAGGGCTTGGTGGCGGCGACCCGAAATTGCTCGGTGCCATCGGGCTTTGGCTGGGTTGGCAGATGCTGCCGGTGGTGGTGTTGCTGGCGGGCATGGCCGGACTTGGCGTTGCGCTGTTCTGGATGCTAAGCGGGCGTGGCGTGCGGCGCGACGATCGCCTGCCATTTGGCGCACTGCTGGCGGTTGCGGCTTACCCGGCCGCCATCGCCATGCTAATGCTACCGCTATGAAGAAGCTTCTGATCGTGGCGACTCTGGCTGGCATGGCGAGCCTGGCCCCTGCGGCCCCACCCCAATCAACCAACCCCAAGCCATTGCCAGTATCGATCGATGGCCTGCCGATTGGCGCGATCCCGCAACAGGAATTGCCGCCAAGCGGGTGCGCCGCTTTCCTCTGGTCGAAAACCCAAACCCAGGCGCTGGTCGCGATGATGACCAGCGATCCCGCACAAATCCGCTTTGCACCCGGTGGCACTGTCACTGATCTGGTCCGCGTCGGGCAATCCGGGCAGGGGGAGCGCGGCTTTGTGTCCGCGACCGATTATGCCGGCGGCGATTACCGGGTGCGGATCGAAATGGAAATCGTCACCCGCGGCGATTTGACCGATGGGGCGGCAATTCCGGCAGCAACGATGCGGGTCGATCGCGACGGGCATGATAGCGTGGTCGTGCCGGTTGCCGGCTTGATTGGCTGCGGCTGAAGCTAACGAAGGAAATCGCAATGCCGTCGATGCAGGATATCTTGGCCGAACAGCGCGCCGCCTTCATGGCGGAATTGCCGGTGCCGATCGCGGTTCGCAAGGATCGGTTGAACCGCGCCGCCGCGATGATCGCGGACAATGCCGATCGTTTCTGCGACGCGCTGAGCGAGGATTTCGGCCATCGCAGCCGTGAACAATCGATGGTCACCGATATTGGCGGCTCGGTCGCGCCGATCCGGCACGCAATTAAATCGCTCGATAAATGGGCACGGCGAGACCCGCGGGCGGTGCAGTTTCCGCTCGGGCTGCTCGGAGCACGGGCCTGGGTCGAGTATCAGCCAAAGGGCGTGATCGGCGTGATCGCGCCGTGGAATTTCCCGGTGCAACTGGTGATGGGCCCGCTCGCCGGCATTTTTGCCGCCGGCAATCGCGCGATGGTCAAGACCAGTGAATTCACGCCGGCCACTGCAGCGTTGTTCGAGGAACTTTGCCCGAAATACTTCGCGCTGGAGGAACTCGCTTTTCTTTCCGGCGGGCCGGACATCGGCAAGGCCTTTGCCTCGCTGCCCTTTGATCATTTGCTGTTCACCGGCGCGACCAGCATTGGCAAACATATCCTGCATGCAGCAGCCGACAATCTGGTGCCGGTAACCCTAGAACTGGGCGGCAAATCGCCCGTGATCGTCGGCAAATCGGCCGACATCAAACAAACGACCGAGCGGGTTGCGCTGGGCAAGATGCTCAATGCCGGGCAAATCTGCCTCGCCCCCGATTACATGATCGTGCCCGGGGATCAGGAACGGGCCGTGGTCGAAGGGCTGAAAACGGCCGCCAGCGCAATGTACCCCACCGTGCTCGCCAACCCCGATTATACCGCGATCGTCAATGATCGGCATTTCCAGCGGCTAACCGACTGGCTCGACGATGCCCGTCAAAAGGGCGCGACGATTGAAACGGTCAACCCGGCCAATGAGGATTTCGGCGCCAGCAACGCGCGCAAAATGCCGCTCCACATCGTCACTGACGTTACCGATGACATGACGATCATGCAGGAAGAGATTTTCGGGCCGATCCTGCCGATCCGCCGCTATGACGGCATTGACGACGCTATCGCCCAAGTGAACGCGAAGGATCGCCCGCTCGGCCTCTATTATTTCGGTACCGACGTGGCAGAGCGCACCCGCGTGACCAACCGGACGATTTCCGGCGGTGTGACGATCAACGATGTCGTCTTCCATGTCTCGATGGAAGAACTGCCCTTTGGTGGGGTCGGCCCATCGGGGATGGGCAGTTATCATGGACCAGACGGCTTCAAGACCTTCAGCCATGCCAAGGCGGTATACCAGCAGCCCAAGATCGATGTGGCCAAGCTTGCAGGCATCAAGCCGCCTTATGGTAAGGCAACGCTGGCGAGTGTGAAGCGGCAGCTGAAGTAACGCGGCTTAGCTGATTTCGGCTCGCCGCTGCTCAAGCCAACGCCGCTCGGCCTCGCCGGGCCCCAGGGCGAGTGCCGCGTCATAAGCCTCCCTTGCTGCGGCCTTCAGCCCCAGAAGATAGAGCAGCCCGGCGCGGACCGCGTGATAGGGCAGGAACTGCGCCAATCCGGGCACATCAAGCGCATCGACGGCGTCGAGCGCCGCTTCATATCCAGCCACCTCGGCAAGGGCGACCGCGCGGTTCAGTCGGGTAATCGCATCGTCGCGCACGGTGAGCAGTGCGTCATAGATGGTCAGGATATTGGCCCATGGCGGCGGCTCGGCAAGCGACCCGCGCGCGCACCATTCGGCATGAATCAGCGCCGCCACCACGCGGGGCGCGCGCGGGTTTAGCCGAGCAGCGACTGCGAAATAGGCGCGCCCCTCTCCAATCAGAGCAGCATCCCACAGTGTTGGGTCCTGTTCGGACAGCGGCACCATGATGCCCTCGGCATTGACCCGCGCGGGGCGGCGCGCCTCGGCAAAGCGCACCGTGGCGGCGAGCGCCAGCACTTCGGCCTCGTTCGGCAGCATGTTGGCAAGCGTGGCGGTGATGCCAAGCATCTCGGTCGCATAATCGGCGTGCGGCCCCTTGCCAGCGCCATCGGCATGGGCGTGGGCATAGGCCACCTCAATCGTGCTCAGCACGGCATCGAGCCGGTCAGCCCAGGCCTCCGGCCCCGGCACGTCAAAGCCAATTCCCGCCAGCGCAATTTTGCGTTTGGCGCGCACCAGCCGCTGCGCCAGCGTCGGTTCGCTGATCAGAAAGGCGCGGGCAATCTCCTCGACGCTGAGGCTACAGACCAGCCGCAACGTCAGCGCGGCGCGCGCTTCGGGGTGGATCGCCGGATGGCAGCAGACGAAGATCAGCTTCAGCCGCTCGTCGGGAATTGGGCTCGCGTCGAGCATCAGTTCCTCCGCAATGGGCTCAGGCTCGGGTTCGGGCAAAACCACGCTGGTGCGGACGGTGGCCTGACGCACCCGGTCGAGCGCCACGCGCTCCGCGACGCGATAGAGCCACGCCGCCGGATCCCGCGGGGGCGTGCTAGCCCAGGCCGCAACGGCGCGCGCGCACGCTTCAGCAAACGCCTCTTCGGCAGTATCGAGATTGCGAAACCGGGCGGCGAGCGCGGCGATGATCCTGCCGCCATCCGCGCGCGCCGCCCGATCGAGCGGATCAGCCACCCTGGGCGAGGACGGGGCGAATCTCGATGGCACCGTCGGCGGCCAAGGGGACGTCCTTGGCGATGGCGATCGCGGCGTCGAGATCGGCGGCCTCGATCACATAATAGCCGCCCAGCTGTTCGCGGCTTTCGGCAAAGGGACCGTCGTGGATGCTCGTGCTGCCGCCAGTCGTGCGCACGGTCGTGGCGGTCGCGCTACCTTGCAGCCCGTTGCCGCCGACGATCGACGCGCCATGCTTCTGGCCAAACGCCATATGCTTGGCGACAATCGCTTCGAAGGCGCCAGGTGCGGCATAATGGGCTTCGTCTTCAACGATCATCATCACGTATTGCATCGCTTTATCCTTCCCTAAGGCGACCGCGCCGACCGCGATCGTACCCAGGAGACGGTCGAAGGGGAGCGGAATCGACAGCGCGCAAAAAATTATTTCGGCAACTGCGCTTTTGGGAACCCCGCCCACACCGCATCGTAATCAGGATCGAGCGCGGCGGATTTGAGCGCCAGTTCGGTCGGCTGGAACACCCAACGACTTTCGACCATGAACGCCATCGTGCCATCGATCTTGTGGGGCTTGAGATCAGTCTTGCTCGCCGCTTCCCAGCTCGCGACATCGGGGCCGTGGCCGCTCATCTGATTGTGGAGCGAGAGCGCGCCGGGGACGAAGCCATCGGCTTTGGCATCATAGGCGCCGGTGATCAGCCCCATCGCCTCCGACATCACGTTGCGGTGGAACCAGGGCGGGCGGAAGGTGTCTTCGGCCACCATCCAGCGCGGCGGGAAGATGACGAAATCGACAT
>JAIERC010000366.1 GCA_019747165.1 Sphingomonas sp.
GTGGTGCCGCTGGTCGATGCGTTCCGGAAGGCGGTGGCGTGACATGATTCGGTTGGACACCCGCGCCCCCGATTTCACCAGTGCATTCACCGCATTCGTCAATGCACGCCGCGAAGCCGATGATGATGTCGCGCGCGACGTCAGCGCGATCATCGCGCGCGTTCGCGATAAAGGCGATGCGGCGGTCGCCGCGCTGACCGTGCAGTTTGACGGCCATGATCTCGACAGCTCGGGCTGGCAGATCGACCTCGCTGATTGCTGCGCTGCTTATGAAGCGCTCGAACCGACGCTCCGGGACGCGCTCGACCTCGCCGCCCAACGCATCACCACCTATCATGCGAAGCAACGCCCCGAAGGCAGCGACACAATTGACGACGCCGGCGTCCGGCTAGGCGCGCGCTGGTCGGCGGTCGAGGCGGCGGGCGTGTACGTTCCCGGCGGCCGCGCGGCCTATCCGTCCTCGGTGCTGATGAACGCCATCCCCGCCAAGGTTGCGGGCGTTGACCGGCTCGTCATGGTCACGCCGACGCCGAAGGGGGAGATCAATCCGCTCGTGCTCGCCGCCGCGCATCTCGCCGGGGTCGATGAAGTCTGGCGGATCGGTGGTGCGCAGGCCGTCGCCGCGCTCGCTTATGGTACCGATCGGATCGCCCCGGTCGATGTCATCACTGGCCCCGGCAATGCCTGGGTGGCGGAGGCCAAGCGCCAGCTTTACGGCGTTGTCGGTATCGACATGGTCGCGGGCCCAAGCGAAATTGTCGTTGTCGCGGGTGGGCAGAATAACCCTGACTGGATCGCCGCAGATCTGCTCAGCCAGTCCGAGCATGACCCGACCAGCCAGTCGATCCTGTTTACCGATGATGCCGGTTTCGCTGACAAGGTGGCAGTGGCCGTGGAAGCGCAACTTGCCACGCTGGCCACCGAACCGGTCGCCCGCGCCGCCTGGGACGCCAATGGCGCGATTATTCTCGTGCGCGACTTCGCCGAAGCGATGCCGCTGGTTGACCGCCTCGCGCCCGAACATCTCGAACTCGCGGTGGACGACCCGCAGGCGTTGTTCGAGCAGGTCCGCCACGCCGGATCGGTGTTTCTCGGCCGCCATACGCCCGAGGCGGTCGGCGATTATGTCGCTGGTCCCAATCATGTACTCCCGACGGGCAGGCGGGCGCGGTTCTCGAGTGGGCTGTCGGTGCTCGATTTCATGAAGCGTACCAGCTTCCTCCAACTTGACGGGGCCAGCCTCGCCGCGATCGGCCCGGCGGCAGTGGCGCTGGCGGGGGCGGAAGGATTGCCCGCGCATGCCCGTTCAGTGGCGCTTCGGCTCGAATAATTCTCCCCAC
Source organism: Sphingomonas sp. (assembly GCA_019747165.1). Taxonomy (GTDB): domain Bacteria; phylum Pseudomonadota; class Alphaproteobacteria; order Sphingomonadales; family Sphingomonadaceae; genus Sphingomonas. Next base: position 1,341 of record JAIERC010000366.1, read on the forward strand.
TATCCGTTCGTCCTGAGCGACCTCGAGGGGCGTGCCGCAAGCGCTGCGCAGGGTCTCTCGACTTCGCTCGACACGAACGGTTTGGGATTTGATCACAACCCGGCCTATGGAAATCGCATGACTAAATCCAACCCCCGCACCGCTGCCCGAAGCAAGGCCCGCGCGGCCGCCCGCCTTGCCGCTGTCCAGGCGCTTTATCAGCATGACATGGAGCAGACCCCGCTCGCGCAGTTGCTTCATGAGTTCCACAATCACCGGCTTGGTGCCGAGATTGAGGACGCGCAATATGCCGAGGCCGATGTCGATTTCTTCGATGATGTCGTGAAGGGCGTTTTGGCGCGCGGGGGAGAGATTGATGCGACGATCGCAGGCAAGCTCGCCACCGGCTGGACGCTCGAACGCCTCGACAAGCCGATGAAGGCGATTTTGCGGTGCGGCACCTATGAGTTGCTCGCCCGTGCCGATGTGCCAACGGGTGCTGTCATCACCGAATATGTCGACGTGGCGCACGCCTTTTACGACAAGCGGGAATCGGGGTTCGTCAACGGTCTACTCGATTCGATCGGCAAGGTCGCGCGCGCCTGATGGCCGAAATCGTCAACCTGCGCAGCGCCCGCAAGGCAAAGGCGCGGGCCGAGGCGGCTACAAATGCCGCCAGCAACCGCGCGGCATTCGGCCGGACGAAGGCGGAAAAGCAGGCGACGACGGCAGAAGCCGAACGTGCCGAACGCACGCTCGATGGCAGCAAGCGCGAGCGCGAGCGGCCACGCTGACGTCGATCAGGGCAGGCAGACGTCGATCGCGTTGGCGCCGCGATCGGCGATGCACTGGTTGAGTGTCTGCGTCTTTGCACGGTCGCGCAACAGCGCAATCGCGAGCGCCAGTTCGCTTGCCGAAAGCTGCGTCTGCAGCGTGTTGGCCCCAAGCGTCAGCCCCGCTTGCTTCTGCAACAGCGACAGCTGGGCTTCGGCAAGGCTGGCCTGACCATTGAGCTGGCCGGTTTGCAGCGCGACCTGCTTTTCGAGCAGGGCGATCTGGGCTTCGGTCAACGTCTTTTCGCCGTTGGTGGCGGCGGCCTGCAGCGCAATTCGGGCTTCGAGCAGCGTTCGCTCGGCATCCGATAGCTTGCGTTGACTGTCAATCTGGCCGGTCTGATAGGCGCTCTGCGCATTCAGCAAGGCGAGCTGACTGGTCGATAGCCCGGCCAGGGCGTTGGTCTGCCCGGTGCGGAGGCTGATGATCTTGCTGAAGCCTTCGAATATCCCATTGAGCGCCCGCAAGGGAACCTGCGCGATATTCAGGGCCTCGCTGGGTCGATTGTCTTCATAGCTGGTCAGGATGCCGTCCTTGAAGACGCTGGCGTATTTGGTCTTGGTGGCAATGCCGGCGCGTTGTTGGATGAAAGAGATTGGTCCCGCCTGGGGCAGCGCAAGCGCGATCATTTCGGTGGTGAACCAATCGCTCGGGTTGGCGCAAACGGCGTTGGGATCGGTGCAACGCTCGATGCTCAGCTGGACTTCAACCGGTACGCGATAGACGATGCCCTTGACGCCCTGGCCGGACCGGCTTTCGGTGGGGCGGGTGTCAGCTGGCCAATGGGTCCCTTCGGCTTTCACGCGAACGCCCAGGCACTGCAAGTCCTTGTTCATTCGTTTGACGCTCTCGGCGTCGGCAAAATCGACCAGCCCGATATAGTCATCCGTGGCTCGCTTGCAGCGGTCCTCGGGCTTTTCCTTTTCACCGGATTTGTCGCCGTTGTCGTTTCCCTCCAGAAAGGGCCCGCCACCGCCGACGCCCAGCCGGGCGATTGCGCCCGCAAAGGTCGCGATCTCGACGACGATATCGCCGGTTCGATCGATCGCGGTAATGTCGGCGGTGTTGAGCAGGCCAGCGGGCGAAACGGTGATCTTGTGTTCGTCGTCTCTCAATGCCGAATGCGTCGGATCGAGCCGAAACGCCTGAGCGGGGTCTGCGCTGGGTGCCTGCAAATCGATCTTGAGCGTGACCGAATAGTCCGGTGTTAGTGGCTTCGGGGTTTCATTGGTGACTTGCACGGTATCCGACTTGGCCGTGCTGACGACGTTGGTCGTGGCTTCCAGATATCTCTTGGTTTCTTCGAGTGCGAACCTCTTCGCTCCCAACTCCTGTACCTGCTTGAAGGAGCCTCCGGGCGGTGTGCCTTCCACGATCGACGCGAGTGCTACGATCTCGGCTTTAAGCGTCTCGACACGAATTTTTGCCGCTTCGACCTGCTTTTGCTTGGCCGCCGCTTCGGCACTGCGCTTCAATGCGAGTATTGTCTCCTTCAGATCGGCCTTGGCCTTTTCAAAGGCCTTTTCCGCATCTGATTTGGCCGTTTTTGCTTCGGCGAGCTCGTCCATTTGCGCGGTAAGGCGATCGGCGAGGATCTTCTTGGCCGCGTCGCCACCCGATGCCGCGATAATGGCATTTTCAGTAGCTTTGATTGCCGCCTTGATGTCTGCAACCGCTGCCTCGGCTTCGCGCAATGCATCCTGCTTCGTGCCGACCGCCTTGATCGCGTCGCTGAGCGTCTTTTCCGTTCGCTTCGCCGTCACCCTGACGAGCTGACGCGGCAGGAAATAGAGGATGCCGTCCTGGCGGGGCACGTAACTCGTCTTTGGCGTCCCGGCCCCGATCGCTTGCTTCGGGTTGCTGCTTGGCTTTGGTGTGGGCGTTGGGGTCGGCGTTGGAGTTGGAGTTGGACTGGGAGCTGGAGTCGGACTGGGAGTTGGAGTTGGGGATGGAGTTGGATTGGGCGCGCTTTCAATTGCCACGCCTTCGCCGACATATCGGGAGGTAACGGTGTGGCAGGCCGCCAACGTCATCACCAGTCCGGAGGCTATAATGCGCCTGTGATGTGCTGAAATGGTCATATTCCCCCCTTATCGGTCGATCGGCCCGCCCACGATCCGCGGTTCGACCGTGAATAATTTCCCTACTTGATCTGTCGTTGTTGCAGCAGGATCGCGCGTGATTCCGCTGATCCAGCTGGCGATCTCTGAAACGCGCGTATAGACGCCGACCAAATCACTGATCGTCTCTGGCCTGCCGCATTTGCTTTGCGCGCCCCAGCTGACGATGCCGATCGTCTGCGGCTTTGCTGCAGTTCCCACGACCAGTGGCCCCCCGCTGTCGCGCGCGCAGGCCTCGTCGGTCTTGCTGATGGTGCAGAGCGACCATGGTCCAAGCCGGGCTCGGTCGGACGGGGACAACGCCGTCCTGCAAACATCGGTGGTCGCCACTGGCACGCGCACCGCGCGAAGGAATTGACTGGCCGCGCCGGTCGCATCAAAGGCACCCCACCCGCTGACGACCGCGTTTCCTTCCAGAAAGGGTGTTGCCCGGACGGGGGCGACGACCGCTGCCGCGACCGGCTGTGCCAGCTTGATCAGCGCCGCGTCATACGCTGCGTCCGCCGTTATGGTCGGAAGCGTGTTGTTTCTCCAGCCTGGATGAAGAACAATCTCCCAGTTGGGGTCAAGTGTCAGTCGCGTGCCGGCAGCGAACAGGTTCGATCCGTGGAACAATTCGACTTCAGCAAGATTGAACGCCTGGGGAGGGCCACCACTTTCCCGGTTGCGATCGACGCAATGCGCCGCGGTCAGCACGAACATCTTGGTGATCAGGATACCGCCGCATCGTTTATTGGCTGAAGGTATTCGAACTGCGACTTGCCAGCGATAGTCGCTCTCATCGACCACCGGGCCCGTCGTTTGGATCGACTTCATCAGCGATTTGTTACGATCGGATTTCAGTGCGGGAACCTGGCGCTGCAGCGACTCGATAAATAGATCGACGTGTTTTGGCAATACGGCCTTGTCTTGAGACTTGGACGAAATCGCCGTCTTTTGACCCTGCGCCGATGCCGCCCATGATGTGGTCAATCCCAGCAAAAGGAATCCACTCACCCATCCGAAGATCGCCCAAGATGCAATGAAACGACGCCAGGACAGTCGTTCCGTCATCAGTCCACTTTCTGTCCGTGAGAGTATCTAGGAAGCAAATCGATTCGCATGATGATAATTTAATAGCATTTCAACGAAAGCAAGGATAAATTTTGATCGATTGTCGAAATTCAATCCATGATGTGTGTAAATTACAAACCACTGCCTGTCGAAATCAGTGAGACGACCGATCAATCATCAACCGCCGAAGCTGTTGCGTGGGTCTCGCAAATCATATTCAGGGAGGGAAAGGAGGACTTCTGTCCTAGGCGCGCATCTGGAGTGGTCTGCGGCTTTCGTGAACCTTGCAGCGATGGCGCGCGCAACGGCTTTAGGAGTAGCGATGGCGCGCATGCGCCAATGAAGACAACCCCCGCTACGCGCGCTATCACCATCGCCGTGAGCGAAGCCGATTTCCTTGACCTTCTCCGCGCGCTCCCGCTTCACCCCGGCGCGCAGGGGCTGGCAGATGATGTTGCGCGGATCGGTCGCTATGTGCTCACCACCGACACGCTGGTTGAAGGGGTGCATTTTCTTAGCGACGATCCGCCGGGCGATGTCGCGTGGAAACTGCTCGCGGTGAACCTGTCCGATCTTGCCGCCAAGGGTGCAGATCCGGTCGGCGTGCTGCTCAACTTTCCCATAGGGGACAGCGACTGGGACCAGGCCTTTCTTGCCGGTTTCGGGGCGGCGCTTCGCCAGCTTGGCTGCCAGGTGCTGGGCGGCGACACGGTGTCGCTGCCGCCGGGGGCACCACGCGTGCTGACGCTGACGGCGATCGGCAGCGCTTCAACCATCGTCAGCCGCAGCGGTGCGCAGACGGGCGATGGTCTGTTCGTCACCGGCACGATCGGCGATGCCGGCGCTGGCCTCGCGATTGCGCAAGGTGTGCCGGGGCCGGACGCCTTGCTGAACGCTTATCGTCGCCCATTGCCCCGGCTGGGGGAGGGGCGCATCCTTGCTGCGCATGTCCATGCGATGATGGATGTGTCCGACGGGCTCCTGATCGACGCCGCGCGGATGGCGACCGCGAGCGGCCTTGCGTTGACGATTGATCTGGCCGCCATGCCGCTATCTGATGCCTATCGCAGCCATGCCGGGGACGATCGTGCCGCGCGGCTGGCTGCTGCGACAGCGGGGGATGATTACCAGCTTTTGTTCGCGGCAACCGCTACGCTGGCGGTGCCAGCACGCCGGGTCGGCACGTTTTCAACCGGATCGGGGCTGACGCTGGTTGATGGCGGCGATCCGGTGCCGCTGCCCGCTCGACTCGGGTATCTGCACGGCGTCTGACGGCGCTTGCGCTCCCGACAGCGCCCATTATAGGTCCCTCG
>JAIERC010000145.1 GCA_019747165.1 Sphingomonas sp.
TGTTCGGCATCGATTCGGACATGGAGGTCCCCGCCTTCTCCGAAGCCGATGAGCGCGTACCCGATCTCGATCCGGCCTATGTCTTCGATGCCGATACCACGCTGGCGATCTGCGCCGGTTTCGCGTTCAACCGGCGGGTGATGGTGCAGGGTTATCACGGCACCGGCAAATCGACGCATATCGAACAGGTCGCTGCGCGGCTGAAATGGCCATGCATCCGCATCAATCTCGACGCGCATATTAGCCGAATCGATCTTGTTGGGCGCGACGCGATCGTGCTCAAGGATGGCCAGCAGGTCACCGAATTCCGCGAAGGGCTGCTGCCTTGGGCGCTGCAGACGCCGACCGCATTGGTATTCGACGAATATGACGCCGGCCGCCCCGACGTGATGTTCGTTATCCAGCGCGTCCTGGAGACCGAAGGCAAACTGACCCTGCTCGACCAGAACCGCGTGATCCGCCCCAACCCCTATTTCCGCCTGTTCGCGACCGCGAATACGGTGGGGCTCGGCGATACCAGCGGGCTCTATCACGGCACGCAACAGATCAACCAGGGCCAGATGGACCGGTGGAACATCGTCGTCACCTTGAACTATCTGCCCGCCGCGGTCGAGGCGCAGATCGTGCTCGCTAAATCGGGCGAATATGACAAGCCGCAAGGCAAGGAAGTCGTCGACAACATGGTTCGCGTGGCGGATCTGACGCGTAAGGGCTTCATCAACGGCGATATCTCAACGGTGATGTCCCCCCGCACCGTCATCACCTGGGCGCAGAACGCGTTGATCTTCGGCGATGTCGGCTTCGCGTTCCGTCTGTCGTTCCTCAACAAGTGCGATGAGGCCGAGCGGGGGCTGGTCGCGGAATATTACCAACGAGTATTCGGCAAGGATTTGCCCGAAAGCGTGGTGGGGAAGGGCTGATTGCAAAACCTGCAATCGTGCGTGAGCCGGACGCACGGCATCCGGTTTCGCTTTCGCGTTGCCAGCGAAACGACTAAACATCCCCTTGTCCGGTTGATTTTAAGGAGCAGGCAGACAGACGCTTTGGCTTGAGCTTGATGATGGTGGCGGTCCGATGTTTGGACCTGTCCCGCGATTTGGCTGTTGCTTGTGTCGTCCCGCCTGCGCTCCTGACAAGGGCGCATCCGCCCGACCCACATTCCTACCGATCGATTCCATGCGTGTTCATCGAGCAGCGATCCGTTGCGTCGCTTGCGTCGGACAGACCGACTTGGGGGCGGCTTCCCCCGGTGATGGAGACGATGATGAACGACGAACAGGGATATCGCAGCCCTAGCCTGGTCCGCAAGCGCGGCATTGGCCGCGCGATAATCGCGGTGCTCGGCACTCTTGCGGTGATCGGCATGTTTATGAGCAGCTTTGCCCGGGTTCAGCCCGGCAATGTTGGCATTCGCGTGAATAACATCGCGGGCGGCGTGTCCCCCAACTCGCTATCGGTGGGCTGGTATTTCTCGCCGCCCGGCACGCATATCTATGAATATCCGGTCTTCACGCGCACCTATACTTGGACCGCCAGCGCCACGGAGCAAAGCCCGATCGATGAGAGCTTCAGCTTTCAGGACAAGAATGGCCTGAGCCTGAAGGCGGATGTCGCGGTGAGTTATCATGTCGATCCGATAAAGGCGTCGATCCTGTTCCAGCGTTATCGCACCGACATGGATCAGATCATTGCTGGTCCACTCCGCAACGCGATCCGCAACGCCATCGTCGAGCGAGCGTCGCAACTGGGCGTCGAGCAAATCTATGGCGACCACAAAGCGGAACTGATCAACACCGCGCGACAGCGGGTACAGTCCTTCTTTGCGCCTGTCGGGTTGCAGGTCGAGCAAATCTACTGGGCTGGCAATATCGCCGTGCCACGGGCGGTGCTCGACCAGATCAATGCGAAAATCGCCAATGAACAAGCCGCGCTTGCGGCCCAGGCCAATGTCGCAACCGCGACCGCCAATGCCAATGCGCGCATCCAGAAGGCGCGCGGCGATGCCGAGGCGATCCAGGTTGAGGCAGAGGCGATCCGGACCAATCCGGAAATCGTCAAGCTTCGGGCGGTCGAGAAATGGGACGGCAAGCTGCCGACCTATACCGGGGGTGGGCCGCTGCCCTTTATCGACGTGAAGTGAGGGCAAACAAATCGCTATGCTACCCCTCTCGCCATGGGGAGGGGTTGTCGTCGACGACCGGGTGGACTAAGTGGACTTAGTCCACCCGGAGGCGCGTAATGGCGGAAGCCGATTCCAGCAAGACGTACAACGTCCACGAGGCCAAGACACAGCTTTCAAAACTGATCGACCGAGCGCATGCGGGCGAGGAAATCATCTTCGCCAAGGCGGGCGTTCCCTTTGCCAAGCTGGTGCCCTATGCGGCACCAATCAAACAGCCGCGTCAGCCTGGACGGTTCAAGCATCTGCTTGGCAGCATTTCCAGGGAAGATGTGATGGAACCTTGCTTCACTGACGATGAGCTTGAGGCCATTGAAAATGCTAACATTTTTCCGCCACCTGCCTAATGCGGCTGCTGCTGGACACCCATGCGCTGATCTGGTGGTGGATCGGTGATCGCGACTTGCCTGAGGCGGCCCACAGCGCCATTGCCCATCCGATGAGCGATGTGTTCGTAAGTGCGGCATCGGCTTGGGAAATCGCGACCAAGGTTCGCAAGGGAAGGTTGCTGGGGATGAGGGATTATCTGCCCATTTTTCATGACAGCGTCATTGCCGATGACTTTCATATGCTTGACGTTCGTGCAGATCATGGCGTGCGTGGGGGTCTCCTCGGTGGCGATCACAAGGATCCTTTCGATCGGTTGATCGCGGCGCAGGCGTTGATCGAGGGTCTCACCGTCGTCACATGTGACCAAGAAATCGCCAACTTTGGCTGCAAGGTACTCTGGTAATGGCCAACGAAACCCCCCTCGACCGATTCAAGTCCGTGCTCGGCGGTGCGGCGCGCGTGCTGTCTGACGAGGCGGAGGTGGAGCTTGCCTATACCGCCGATGCGCCGACGCAATCGGGCAAGCATATCAAGGTGCCGATGCCGGCGCGCAGCCTGCCCGCCGATCAAGTGGCGGAGGCGCGGGGCTTTGCCGACGGTTTTGCACTACGGCTGAAGCATCACAATAGCGCGCTGCATTTGAAGGGCGCGCCAGTCGAAGCGGTCGCGCGCGCGGTGTTCGATGCGGTTGAGAGTGCGCGCGTGGAGGCGCTGGGCTCGCGCGGCTATCAGGGCATCACTGACAATCTGCAAACCGCACTCGGCGTTCGGATGCGCGCTGACCCGATCACGCGGGCGCGCACTCGCGATGAAGTGCCGCTATCGACCGCGGTGTCGCTGCTGGTGCGCGAGCGGCTGACCGGGCTCGCCCCGCCCGCCACCTGTGTGGATGGCCTCGCGATGGTCCGTGACTGGATCGAGGAGAAGGCGGGCGGTGATCTCGACGCGCTCGGCCTCGTCATCGATGATCAGGCAGCGTTCGCGCAAATGTCGATGAAGCTGCTCCAGGACCTGGAGCTCGTCGAGGGCGATCTCCTCCCCGACGAAGCCGATGACGGCGGCAGCGACGACGAAGGCCAGGACGATCAGCAGCAGGACGAAGGCGACGACAGCGACGACGCTGGCCAGCAGGGCGACGGCCAGGTCGAACAGCGCGGCGAAACCACCGATAGCGAGCAACAGGAAGGCGAGGGCAGCGAAGCCCGCGACGACTCGCTTGATGATGCTGATGGCGAACCCGGCGACGAGGGTGATGACGGGATGATGCCCGTGCGGCCCAACCGGCCAATGTCGGATTTCGCGCCGCAATTCGAATATAAAGCCTGGACCAGCCAGTTTGACGAGGTGATCGCCGCAACCGAGCTGTGCGATGCCGAGGAACTGGCGCGGCTGCGCTCGTATCTTGACCAGCAGCTCGTCCACCTGCAGGGCGCGGTGACCAAGCTCGCCAACCGCCTCCAGCGCCGCCTGATGGCCCAGCAGAACCGCAGCTGGGATTTCGATCAGGACGAAGGCATGCTTGATGCTGCTCGCCTCGCGCGCGTCATCATCAATCCCATGCAGTCGCTCAGCTACAAGATCGAACGCGAGACCGATTTCAAGGACACCGTCGTCACGCTGCTGATCGACAATTCCGGCTCGATGCGCGGGCGGCCAATCTCGATCGCGGCGATCAGCGCGGATATCCTCGCGCGCACGCTCGAACGCTGCGGCGTCAAGACCGAGATTCTGGGCTTCACTACCCGCGCCTGGAAAGGCGGACAGAGCCGCGAAAGCTGGCTAGCGGCTGGCCGCCCAGCGCAGCCTGGTCGGCTCAACGACATCCGTCATATCGTCTACAAACAGGCCGACGAACCTTGGCGCCGCGCCAAGGCCAATCTCGGCCTGATGATGCGCGAAGGGTTGCTCAAGGAGAATATCGACGGCGAGGCGCTGCTCTGGGCGCATGGTCGGCTGATCGGGCGGCCAGAGGATCGCAAGATATTGATGGTGATTTCAGATGGCGCGCCGGTCGATGATTCGACGCTGTCGGTCAATTCGGGCAGCTATCTTGAGCGGCACTTGCGCCAAGTCATCGGCTGGATTGAGGCGCGATCCCCGGTGGAATTATGCGCCATCGGCATCGGCCATGATGTGACGCGTTATTATAGCCGCGCGGTGACGATCATGGACGCCGATCAGCTGGGCGGCACGATGATTGAGCAGCTCGCGGCGTTGTTTGATAACGATCGGTGAGCTGACAAGCACCTTCTCCGGTCAGGTTGGCGCTCGGGTGTTGCACAATAAGCGCGAAAGCGATCTGTCCCTGAATCCAGCCACTCGTCACCCCGGACTTGATCCGGGGTCCCGCTTTTCCTTGCGCCACCGGGAAGAAGAAGCGGGACCCCGTGTCAAGCACGGGGTGACGGGATTGAGTGGATCGGTTTGTTTGTAAACACAAACAGCTTCATTTCGCATTACTTTTGCCAGCGATGTCTTTAGCCTTGGCGTTACGCGCCGGGAGGGCCTTATCGTGTTGAAGCTCAACTGCATCGAATCGCTGACCGCCATTGGGATCGGCGTCGGGGCGTGCGCGCTGGCGCCGCTTGATGCCGGGCTGACGGCCGGTGCCGTTATCGGTGGTGCCGGGCTGTTTGCGCGCATCAGGGAGAATCTGCGCAAGCCCGGCGTGGAGGAGCCCGACACGATTCGGCGAGTGCAGAAGGAGGTGCTGCGCGACTGGGATCACTGGCAAAACACGCAGGAGCGCCGCGACGCGGTGACGCTCGCCGATGCGGCGATGACGCGCTGGTTGCCGACCGTGATGATGACCCGCGAGGAACTGGCAGCGACCGCGACGGAAAGCGGGGACGATGATGAGCGCTATCCGGTCATCGCGGCGCGCAAGATTGCCGACCGGCTTGCGTTGCACGATGTGGAGTTCGCTCCACCTGCCGCTGGCCAGCCCGAACCGCTCGCCCGGCAATTCGCCCGTCAGGTGATCGAGCGCGCATTGCGGGCGGCGAAGAACGACCGTGATTATGCCACCTTCCTGACGCTCGATATCGCGATCGAACTGGGGCGGGCGATTGCGGAGAATGGTGAATATTTGGCGCGTATCGAGGCGGTGGTCGTCGAAACTGCGGGCGGGGTGGAGCGGATCGAGGCGCTGATGCTCCAGATGGTCGAGGAGTATCGACCCGCTGCCGCGAAGCTCAAAGTGACCGAGGAAGCACTGGTCGCGCTGGCGCGGCGGATCGCCGCCAAGGTCGATAGCCCAGAGGAGGCGTTCGAACAGCTAGGGCGCGCGATCGAAGAATTCCTTCGCCAGCGTGATACGGCCGCGCAGGGTACTAACTTTGGCGATCTCGTCGATCAGACGCTGCGCAACGTCGCCGCCGCCAATGAACGCGGCGAACTGGATAAGGGCGCGGCTGCGGGTGAGCGCGGTTTTGCGGAATGGCAAGAAAAACAGAAAACGGCGCGTCAGGCGGGGCTTCGGCTGATAGAAGCCAATATCGAACAGCAGCGGCTACGGTTCGACGCGACGGCGATTGCGCGTTGGATCGGCGAGCGATTGAAGCTGTCGGGTGGTGGAGCCATTGATTTCCAGGCTCTCCGTGCCGAGCAGAATGAATCGTATCAACGCGGACTGATCGGCGGCCTCCGGCTTGATACCGACGTCTCGATTGCGCTGGCGCGACTTTCGATCGACATCGCGCAATCCGATACAGATTGGGCAATGGGTCAAAATGACCTTGCCGTCTCGCTCAGCACGCAAGGCGAGCGGACGGGGGGCGAGGCGGGGCTGGCGCTACTGGCCGATGCCGTTGCCGCCTATCGCGCGGCGCTGACCGTCTACACCGAAAGCGCGATGCCCGCCGATTGGGCCATGACGCAGAATAATCTGGGCACTGCGCTCAGCACGCAGGGCGAGCGGACGGGGGGCGAAGCGGGGCTGGCGCTGCTGGCCGATGCGGTTGCCGCCTATCGCGCCGCGCTGACCGTCTACACCGAAAGCACGATGCCCGCCCAATGGGCGATGACGCAGAATAATCTGGGCAATGCGCTCAGCACGCAGGGCGAGCGGACGGGGGGCCAGGCGGGGCTGTCGCTGCTGGCCGAGGCGGTTGCCGCCTATCGCGCCGCGCTGACCGT
>JAIERC010000435.1 GCA_019747165.1 Sphingomonas sp.
GACCATTAGCAGCCGGACTTGAACACAGACTGAAATGGCGCGGTAAACGGGGCGTTCATTCCTGTCTCCAGCGGCAAATCAACATTGCCATTGCGCGATTGAACGCACCGTGCGCCGGTCGCAGCAAATCTTCGGGCTTTGCCTGGATGCCGGAATAGGCGCTGATCAATGCCGTCGGGCTGTTGGCCTGGCGGGCAGCAATGCCGACCAGCAGCACCGCTAAATCGCCCGGCATGGCCATGGCTGTGCCGTCAGGCTCGAACCGCGAAAAACTCAAATCCACAAAAACACTTTCACAAAACGACTGAATTGATTGGCGCAGGTTTAGCTTGCGGGTCTGAAGGTCAGGTAAAGCTTAGGGCTGAGGTGAAAATTTTTATCGCCGCCGCGTCGCTTTGCATCGGCACGGTCAAGCGCCTATCTGCGCGGCGATGATCGACGGTGAATTTCAGTTGAACCCTGGGGCCAAAGGCCAGCGAATCGTCGTCGCCATGTCCGGCGGCGTCGATAGTTCAGTCGTGGCGGCGCTGGCCGTGCGGACCGGTGCCGAAGTGATCGGGGTGACGCTCCAGCTTTACGATCACGGCGAAGCGGTTGGCCGGGCGGGCAGTTGTTGCGCGGGCCGCGATATTCGCGATGCGCGCGCCGTGTGTGATCGGCTGGGCATCGCCCATTATGTCTTCGATCATGAAAGCAGCTTTCGCGCGTCGGTGATCGACGATTTCGCGGACGAATATCTCGCAGGGCGCACCCCCATTCCTTGCATCAAATGCAATATGGGCCCGAAATTCACCGATTTGTTCAAGCTGGCACGCGATCTGGGCGCGGATTGCCTGGCGACGGGCCATTATGTGCGTCGGGTGGCGGGGCCGCTTGGTGCTGAACTTCACCGTGCAGTCGATCCGGCGCGCGACCAGAGCTATTTTCTATTCGCGACCACGGCGGCTCAGCTCGATTATCTGCGCTTTCCGCTTGGCGGCATGCCCAAGGCGCGCGTGCGGGAAATTGCAGCGGAGGTTGGCCTGGGTGTTGCCACCAAGCCCGACAGCCAGGATATCTGCTTCGTCCCCGATGGCGATTACGCCAGCCTGGTCAAGAAGCTCCGGCCCGATGCCGATAGCAGCGGTGAGATTGTTGACGAAGGCGGGCGCGTGCTCGGCCAGCATAAGGGCATGATCCACTTTACCGTCGGCCAGCGACGCGGGCTCGAAATCGGCGGCACGCCGGAGCCGCTCTATGTGATTCGGCTTGAACCGGCGACGAAGCGGGTGGTTGTCGGGCCGAAAAGGGCGTTGGCGGTAAGCGCAGCGCGGCTGACGGACATCAACTGGATTGGTGGCGATCATGCAGGGCCAGTCACCGCCAAGGTCCGCTCGCTCGCCAAGCCGGTGCCGGCGATGTTGATTGATGGCCGGGTGGTGTTCGACATGCCCGAATATGGCGTCGCGCCGGGCCAGGCGGCGGTGCTCTATGCCGGTGAGCGGGTGCTGGGTGGCGGCTGGATCGCTGAGACTGAACGGGCGCTGGTGACCGCTTAGGGCTTTTTCAGCGGTTCCGGTTGGCATCCCAGCAACGGATCGAACCGCACCGATCGGCTGGCGATCCAGGGTACTGATGCCGTCACTGTCTTGGTCGCCGGATCGTCGCTCAATTGGATTCGTTCCATGCCGGGCTCGAAATCCTTGTAGCAACTGCCCAGCGGGCGATTGCCGATATAGCGGCAGGCACAGGCAACGCGGGCGCCATAGCCAACCCCGAGTTCAAGCTGTGGTTGGAGCGCTCTGACATAAAGCCAGGCGGCGAACAGGGCGGCGATGATCAGCACAAGGCCGATCGGCAGCATAAGGCGTCTTGCGTTCATCGTCGTCCAGCCTAGGCTGTGCCCATGAAAATAAAAAGCCTTGTTCTCGCCGGGGTCGCCGGTCTGCTTGGTGCAGGTGCCAGCCTGGCGCTGTCGGCCGATGCCGGCCCGCTCAAACCCCTTTTCGCCGCCAATCAGGCCGAGGCGCGCGCCGCGATCCTGATTGAGGACGGGCGGGTGATCGCGAAACATTATGCGCCCGGCTATTCGGATGCGAATCGCTTCATCAGCTGGTCAATGGCGAAAACGATCACTGCGATGCTGGTTGGCGAATTGGTTGCGGACGGCAAATTGCAGCTCGATGCACCGGCGCCGATTGCCGAATGGCAAAAGCCCGGCGATCCACGCGGCAAGATCACGCTGCGGCACTTGCTTAATATGGCGTCGGGGCTGGAACATACCGAAGAAGGCCAGCCGGTCGAAAAATCGGATACCAATCAGGTGCTGTTCGTCAGCGGCACGGCGAATATGGCCGCACGCGCGATTGCCCAGCCGCTGGAGGCAAAACCGGGCGAAAAGTTCGAATATAGCTCGCTCACCACGATCATCTTGTCGGAAATCATCACCCGGACGCTCACCGACAGCCGCGATCCACGCGTGCGCGCGCAAACCTATCGCGATTTCGAATATGCCCGGCTGTTTACGCCCGCTGGTGTCACCACCGCCTTTCCCGAATTCGACGGGGCAGGCACGCAAATCGGCGGCTCGCTGATCCATATGTCGCTGGAGGACTTCGGCCGGCTCGGCGGGTTGCTGCACGAAGGCAAGGCGCTGGACGGCACGCAGGTGATCGCCCCTGAATGGCTTGCCTTCATGAAGCAATCATCCCCGACTGATCCCGAATATGGCGGGCAATTATGGCTGAACCGCCCCGGCGCGCCCGATGGCAGCCCTTCGCTGTTCCCGGAAAAAGGGGTGCCGTCTTTGGTGTCGATGAACGGCCATCTCGGCCAATATGTTATGGCGTTTGATGGCAAGGGGGCTGACGGCAAACCACACCGCTATGTGCTGGTCCGGCTTGGCAAGACACAGGATGGCAATCGCCGCCCGGTGATCGATCAGATGGGGAATATTGCCGCGAGCCTGACCAAATCCTGATTGCCGAACACGGGATTTAGTCCAGCATGACGGCGCTGCCGCCTGAGTGCATAGCAGTGCAATGGAAAAGCTTACGGTCTGGTTCGACGGCGGTTGCCCGCTGTGCAGGCGCGAAATCGGGCTGATGCGGCGGCTCGACCGGGGCGGGGCGATTGCGTTTGTCGATGTCAGCACCGGCGAGTCGGCGTGCCCAGTTGATCGAGATGCCCTGCTGGCCCGTTTCCATGCGCGCGAAAATGGTGTGATGCTGTCGGGCGCGGCGGCCTTTGCCGCGATGTGGCGCGCCATCCCGCTGCTCCGCCCGATCGGCCTGGCGGCGCGAAACCACTATGTGCTGGGCGGTCTGGAATGGCTGTACCGGCGGTTTCTGGTGATCCGCCCGGCGCTGCAGTCACTGGCCGGCGCGCGCAGCCATTAGAGTAGAAACATGCCTTCCATCACCGTCACGCAGCGGCCACCCAGGATGACGTGGTCGCCATCCAGTCGGCACGCGATATAGCCGCCGCGCGCGCTAGCCTGATAGGCGGTAAAGCTGTCGCGACCCAGCCGTTTGGCCCAATAGGGCGTCATCACGGCATGCGCTGACCCCGTCACCGGGTCTTCGGGAATGTCATAATAAGGCGTGAACACCCGGCTGATCACATCGGTGGAATCGCCCGGTGCGGTGACGACCGCGACCAGCTTGCCAAGCGCCGCCAGCGCGCGCTGATCAGGCTTTAGCGCGCGAATCTTATCGGCGCTGTCGAGCACGATCAGCGCATAGCCCGTTTCAAACCACAAAGTTTCGATTGCCCGGCCGGCACCGATCGCCGCAACGATATCGGGCAGGGGCGTCGGTGTGGGCCCCCAGGCGGGCAGGGCCATGCGATAGCCGTCGCCATCGCGCTCAACCCAGAGGATACCCGCCTGACGCGTCCGGAACGTGACCCGCACCAGCGCGGAATCGCGCTCCAGCAGATAATGGCCGCTGGCAATCGTGGCATGGCCGCAAAGCGCGACTTCAGCGGCGGGCGTGAACCAGCGCAGTTCGTAATCCGCAGCACCGCTCGCATCGGGCACCAGAAATGCCGTTTCGCTCAGATTGTTTTCCCCCGCGATCGCCAGCAACACGTCATCGCTCAGCCAGGCATCAAGCGGCATGACAGCCGCCGGATTGCCAGTGAACGGCGCATCGGCAAAGGCGTCGATCTGGGTAATCGGCAGGCGGATTCGGGATGGCGCGGTCACGGTTGGACGTCCTTCAGCTTGGCCATTTCATCGGCTTCGACCAGATCGTTGCCGGGGTGATCAACCTGGCCGTCCGGGTCGATATGAATCAGCACTTCGGTGCCCGGAAATTCCTGCGCCAGGCTGTGTTCGATCCGGTCGGTCACGTCATGCGCCTCGGCAATGGTCATGGCCGGGTCCATCCAGATGTGAAATTGGACGAAATCGGTCGCGCCGCTGGTGCGGGTCCGCAAATCGTGGAGGCCCTTTAGTTCGGGATGGCGGCCGGCAACCTCGACAAAGCGCCGGCGCTTTTCGGGTGGCCATTCCTTGTCCATCAACTGATCGATCGCGGCGCTGGAGGCGCGCCAGGCGCCCCAAAGCAGCCAAGCCGCAATCGCAATGCCAAATATGGGATCGGCACCTGTGACCCCCAGATATTGATCAAGCACGAGGGCAGCAATCACGGCTACGTTCAACAACACGTCCGACTGATAATGGACATGGTCCGCGCCGATCGCGACAGAGCCGGTGTGGGCGATGACGTGGCGCTGATAGGCGAGCAGGCCGATAGTAATGACAATGGCAATCACCGATGCGCCAATGCCCAGTTCGGCATCTGCCGTGACCTGGCGCGCCACCAATCGATCAACCGCGCGACCAAAGATGGCAAAGGCGGATACCGCGATCATGGCGACCTGGAACAAGGCAACCAGCGCCTCTGCCTTGCCATGGCCGAAGCGGTGATCGTGATCGGCCGGCTGCGCGGCCAGCCGCACCCCAAACAACGTCATCATCGAGGCAACCAGATCAAGCCCAGTATCGGCAAGCGACCCAAGCATCGCCACCGACCCGGTATGCCAGGCAGCATAGCCCTTGATCGCCATCAACACTGCCGCGGCCGTCACGCTGGCGGTGGCAGCCCGGGTAGTTAGGGTGCTGCTGGCGTGATGGTGCGCGGCGCGGGCGTGATGATGGTTGTGCCCGTCGTTCACGGGTATAACATCCCTTCCGTCCAACCATCGCCGCTTTTGGTAAACACGCGGCGTTCGTGCAACCGATGTTCACGGTCCTGCCAGAATTCGATCGTCTGCGGGGCAACGCGATAGCCAGACCAATGTGGCGGCCGCGGGACATCGCCACCGTCAAACCGGGCCTTCATCGCCGCAAAGCGTGTTTCGAAGGTCGCGCGACTATCCAACGGGCGCGACTGATCGGACGCCCAAGCACCCAGTTGCGAATCACGGCTGCGGCTGGCGAAATAGGCGTCGGCCTCCGCTGCGCTGACCGTGGAAACCAATCCTTCGACCCGAACCTGTCGGCGCAGCGATTTCCAGTGAAACAGTAATGCCGCCTGGGGATTGGCGGCAAGGTCGGTCGCCTTTCGGCCTTCCTGATTGGTATAAAAGATAAATCCGTCCGGGCCATGCCCCTTCAGCAGGACCATCCGCAGCCCCAACCGGCCTTCGGCATTACTGGTCGCAAGGGCCATGGCGTTTGAATCGTTGACTTCGCTGGTGCGCGCTTCGGCATACCAGCTGTCGAAAAGGTCAAATGGATTGGTGGTCATGCACCGTCCTTATAGGCTCTGCCTAGTTCCGTCACCTTTGAACCAAGGGGGTGATACCCATGGCGACGCGCTTGGTTGTTGCACGGCAGCATCGATTGTGGTGACCATGCGCGAACACAGTAGGCAGGGCGAATCATTGGCGGCAGTTGAACGATTATTGCTGCAAGCGCGCAGGAGCCAGACAAGCTGATGGCCACGGTGCCTACTGCCATTATCGACCCCGCCCGCCAGGCAGCGCAGTGGATCGCTGACTATTGTCGTGACCACCAGCTCGGCGATGTGATGTGCAATGGTGGTGACGCCTGGAAATCGATGCTGGAGGAATTGGCGGGGGCGGTGGGCGATGATCTCGGCCATGCGCGTGATCGGGTCCAGCGCCAGGCCGAGGATATCGGCACGGGTTTTCGGATTATCGGTGAAAGCGAAGAGCGACCCTGGCCGGTTTCGCCGGTGCCGCTGCTGATCAATCACGACGAATGGGCCGCGATTGCCGAGGGTGTCGAACAGCGCGCGGTGCTGATGGAGATGATTCTCGCGGACATTTATGGTCCCGGCAATCTTACCGCAGGGGGATCAATTCCCGCCGCGTTGGTCAATGGCAGCCCGTTTTTCCTGCGGCCGTTGGTGGGGCTTGCGCCGCCGGGCGGGCACTATTTGCATTTCGTCGCGGTGGATTTGGGGCGCGGCCCGGACGGTGAGTGGCGGGTCCTTGCCGATCATCTGCGCGCGCCAGCGGGTGCGGGATATGCGCTTGAAAATCGATTGGCGGTGTCGCGCACGCTGGGCGGCCTCCAGACCCGGCTGAATATTCAGCGTCATGCCCCGTTCTTTGCGGATTTCCGTGCCGGCCTGGCGGCGGCGTGCAAGCGTAGCGAACCCCGGATCGGCCTGCTGACGCCGGGACGCTATAATCCAAGCTATA
>JAIERC010000120.1 GCA_019747165.1 Sphingomonas sp.
GAGAGCATGAAATGAGCCATTTGCAGATTTTCGACGAGACTGACGGCACCAATCCGCTGCTCGAAACCGCTGACGCGGCCCTGATCGCGACCGAGCTTAGCCATATCGGCGTGCGGTTTGAACGCTGGCCAACCCGCGCCGTGGCAAGCGCCGACGATGTGCTGATCGCCTATGCGCCCGAAATAGACCAGTTGGTGGCTGCTGATGGCTATCAATCGATCGACGTCATGGCCGTCGCCCCCAACCACCCCGATCGCGCAACGATCCGCACCAAGTTTCTGTCCGAACACACCCATGCCGAGGACGAAATTCGCTTTTTCGTTGAGGGTGAGGGGCTGTTCACGCTCCACCATCAGGGCCGGGTGTTCAACATGCTGTGCACCAAGGGCGACTTGATTTCAGTCCCCGCCGGCATGCGCCACTGGTTTGATATGGGCGCGAATCCCGATTTCAGCGTGATCCGGCTGTTCCTCAATCCTGATGGCTGGATCGCCAAGTTTACCGGCGACGACATTGCCGATCGCTTCCCGCGGCACGAACCGGTCGCCGCCTGAGTGATCAGCGCAATCGTTACCGATATCGAGGGGACGACCTCGTCGATCTCCTTCGTGGCGGACGTCCTGTTCCCTTATGCGCGCGCGCGGCTGGGCAGCTATTGCGCGGCGCACCCTGAGCAGGTCGCACCGATCCTGGCCGAAGTGGAAGCAATCGAACCCGGCGACCCGATTGCAACGATGACGCGCTGGATCGATGAGGATCGCAAGATCACCCCGCTGAAAACGCTGCAGGGGATGATCTGGGACGCGGGGTTCAAAGGCGGCGCGTTCAAGGGGCATGTCTATCCCGATGCGGTCGCGGCACTGCAACGCTGGCACGCGGCAGGACTGAAACTTTATGTGTTTTCGAGCGGATCGGTCGCGGCGCAGAAGTTGATCTTTGGCTTTAGCGAGGCGGGCGATCTAATGCCGCTCTTCTCGGGCTATTTCGACACGACAACGGGGCCGAAGCGCGAGGCCGTGGCCTATGCGCGCATTGCCGAGGCGATCGGGTTGCCAGCGGGCCAAGTGTTATTTCTGTCTGACGTGGCAGCGGAGACCGATGCGGCCAAGGCAGCGGGGATGCAGGCGCTGCTGATCGATCGCAATGGCGGCCCGGCGGATATTGCGAGCTTTGACGAGATCGAGTTGTAAAGTCCGCACCCTGGTTCAAGCGGAGACCCCCGCCCTGAATGACGTCACCCTGAACTTGTTTCAGGGTCCATCGTGCGACACGTGATGTCGATATTGTTGATCGTTGGATGCTGAAACAAGTTCAGCATGACGTTTAAGGAGGGGGAGCCCGTATTTGGCCAGCCTCGGGGTATCGAAAGGATAAACTGGTGAAACTCAACGGCATCCACACCCGATCGATCCGTCGCACCGATGATGGCAAAGGCGCAACGATCCTCGACCAACGCGATCTGCCCTGGAAGATCACCTGGGTCGAACTGCGTGACGCCGCCACCGCCGAACGCGCGATCCGCGAAATGTGGACGCGCGGCGCACCGCTGATCGGCGCGACGGCGGCCTATGGGCTGGCGCTGGCGCTGGCCGAGGATGCGTCGGATGCAGGATTGGAGGCCGCGCACAAGTTTCTGCTCGAAGCACGCCCGACAGCCGTCAACCTGCGCTGGGCTTTGGATGATGTCGCCGCGCATGTCCGCCCCCTGCCCGTCGCCGAGCGGGCGGAAGCGGCCTTCGCCCGCGCCGATACGATCGCCGACGACGATGCCGCGATGAGCGAAGCGATCGGCGCGCACGGCCTCGAAATCCTCCGCGACTTGCACGCGAAAAGCCCCGACCGCCCGCTCAACATCCTGACGCATTGCAACGCCGGCTGGTTGGCGACGGTCGATTACGGCACCGCCACCGCGCCGATCTACATGGCGCATGACGCGGGCATCCCGGTGCATGTCTGGGTCGACGAGACGCGCCCGCGCAACCAGGGGGCGTTGCTCACCGCGTTCGAACTCGCCAGCCATGGCGTGCCGCACACCGTGATCGTCGACAATGCCGGCGGGCATCTAATGATGAACGGCCAGGTCGATATGGTGATCGTCGGCACCGACCGGGTCGCGGCGAATGGCGATGTCTGCAACAAGATCGGCACCTATCTGAAGGCGCTCGCGGCCAAGGACAATGGCATCCCCTTCTATGTCGCGCTGCCGTCGACCACCTTTGATGCGCAAACCCCCACCGGCGCCGACGTCCCGATCGAGGAACGCTCGGGCGAGGAAGTCACGCATGTGCAAGGCGAAGGCGGCGCGATCCGAGTGACAGCCTCGGGCGCGGCGAACCCGGCATTCGACGTGACGCCGGCAAGGTTGGTGACCGGGTATATTACCGAGAAGGGCGTCAGCGCGACGATTTGAAGGGGGGCCGGCTGATTACCGCAAACGTCGCTTGCACAGGGAATTCGGTTGGGTATCTTTGCCTTACCAACAACCGGAGGGTCCTCATGTATCGTTTTGCATTAGTATCTTTAGCCGCAATTGCCTTTGTAGCGACACCAGGACTGGCGGCGGAAAAGCCCAAGGCACCCGAAGTCAGCATTGTCGCAGAGCATCAGCAGTGGGAAGCTGATCACAAGAAATGGCACGACCAGCATCTCACCCTTGCTACGCGCCTCGAAGCGCTCGCAGCAAAGTTGCGGATGCCCGATAGCAGCTTTGCCGATCATGGCGCTGAACTGGACGCACATGGCAAGGCAATCGTTCAATCAACCGACGCCGCTACGCTCGCCGCCGCTCATGCCCAGCTTCGGTCCAAGCATGAAGATGTTCGCATTGCGCATCATGAGCTGGTCGATGATGTCGCTCATTTGGAAAGCCTGCTGAATGATGACGTCGCGACCGAAGCAAAAGAGGCTCCCCCGCCACGCTGACGATCGCCTGCCCCTAATGGCGATACCAGCCCCGACCTTCCCAAGAGGGCTGGTATCGCGATACGGGCGCCAAACCGACTATGGCCGCCGCACCATCCGCTCAAGCGCCCCATCAATCGTCTCGTCCGCCTTCGCAAAACACAGCCGCACCACGTTGGTCACCGCGTCCTGCGCGTAAAAAGCGCTGACCGGGATGGCCGCAACGCCCGCTTCCTCAACCAGCCATTCGCAAAACGCGGCGTCGCCCATCGCGATGCCGCTCTCGGCCAGATCGATCGACAGGAAATAGGTCGCGGCACTCGGCAGCACTTTATAGCCGAGCCCCGTGAGCCCCGCCGCGAGCCGGTCGCGCGAGCGCTGGAAGCCGGCGCGCATGCCCTCGAAATAGGCCATGTCCTTGCCCAGCCCATAAGCGGCGGCGGCCTGCAGATTGGGCGGCGTGGTGAAGGTAAGGAACTGGTGCGCTTTCGCAATCCCCTGCGACAGCGCGGGCGCGGCGCACAGCCAGCCGACCTTCCAGCCGGTGAGCGAAAAAATCTTGCCCGCCGAGCCGATCTTCACCGTGCGGTCGCGCATGCCGGGCAGCGTCATCAGCGACACATGTTCGCGCCCGTCAAATACGACATGCTCCCACACCTCATCGCAGATCGCGATGACGTCGTGCGACACACAGAAATCGGCAAGCAGCGCCAGTTCCTCTGGCGTCGCCATCGTCGCGGTGGGATTGAGCGGGGTGTTGAGGATGAGCAGTTTCGTGCGCGGGCTGACCACCTTCGCCAGCGCCTCGGCGGTGATCTTCCACTCGGGCGGTTCGAGCCGCACCAGACGCGCCACGCCCCCTGCCCGCTGCACCAGCGGCAGATAGGCGTCGTAAAGCGGCTGGAACATCACCACCTCGTCGCCCGGCGAGACGAGCGCGAAGATCGCCGCCGCCAGCGCCTCGGTCGCGCCCGACGTGACGATCACTTCGCTAGCATCGAAATCGAGGCCCTGATGCGCGGCATAATGATCGGCCACCGCCTGACGCAGCACGGGCAGCCCGGCCATCGGCGGATATTGGTTCGACTCGCCGAGCAGCGCGCGCGCGGCCTCGGCCAGCACATCCTCCGGCCCGCGCCCGTCGGGAAAGCCCTGCCCCAAATTGATCGCGCCATTGGCCCGCGCGCGCGCCGACATCGCCTCAAAAATGGTGGTGCCGAGATTGGCGTAGAGCGGGTTCATGCGCCGTCCTTGGGACAAAGCAGAATAAGCGTCAACGCAACCGCCCCCTGCCAATCACCCGGCAGCCTGCGGCAAACCCTGCGCGGTTACGATTGTTAACAAGCGCGACGAGTGTCCGGCGATGGAACGCGCCAATTGTCGGGCTTGTCCTAGCCCCGCGTTTCGGTACCCATAGCGGCATGAAGCAGGCAGGATTTGGCAGCCAGGTAAAGGGGATGATCCTCCTTGCGCTGGTGCTGGTGGGCGCGTTTATTGCCCTGGCGAATGGCGCGCTGACATCACCGGCAACGGCGTCCCGCGCGGCTTTGGCAACGATCAGCCCCCGCGAGAGTGATGGATCGAAGCCTAAACCATCCCCCGCAGGCGCAACCACCACGTCGCCAGCTTCACCGTCGCTAGATACCGTTACCGCTTCGCCTTCCCCCTATGAGATCAAGCATATCCTGCCGATCAAAGGCCCGCTTCACATGGGCGACCATTTTTGGGACGAACGCGGCGCGCCAGATGGGCCGATGATGATCACGGTTGATCTCGCCGCCCAGACGATATCGGTGTTTCGCGGCGGCTATGAGATCGGCACGGCGGCGATCCTATACGGTGCCGACGACAAACCGACCCCCTTGGGTGTGTTTGCGATCACCGAAAAAGATGCGGATCATGTCTCCAATCTTTATGATGCGCCAATGCCCTATATGCTGCGGATGACCAATGATGGCATCAGCATCCACGGCACGTCCGTCGCAGACGGATATATGACGCATGGCTGCATCGGGGTGCCGACGCCGTTTGCGCGCCAGCTCTTTGGAGCCGTGAAGCTGGGCGATCGCGTGGTCGTCACACGCGGCAAGTTGCTGGCCGTCGGCGACACGGTCGACGCGGTGCTCTAAAGCGCTCGCAGGGTGAAGCCGACGCCCTCACACACGCCATCACGCTTAGCCATTTGGGGTAAATACGCCGTAGCGCTCACGCCATGCGGCCACTTCATCCTGCAGATGCGCCGGGGCAGGATCTCCTGATAAGACAAGGCTGGCGACGTCGCTGTCGGGATGCATCAACATCTTTTTTGACCCATCGCTGAACCACACCGGGACCAGCTGATCGCATAGACTGTCAAGCACGGCGGCAGCCATGCCATTCTCGATCGCGTCACTGCCAGCAAGCGCCCGCACATTGATCGATACGCCTTCGAAGCAGTTTTGCGGGGCTTGAACGAAGTTGATCGAGACCAAAAGGCCAGAGCGGTCGGGCCGGGCGGCATCGGGCATGGCCGCGACCCGTCGCCACGCACAGAACCATGTCCGGCAAATGCCGGGGCGTGCGTCATGGATACCGCATCCGTCAGCACAGAGATTGGCGCAGGGCGTCCCCGCAGGCTTTGAGAATTCAGGCGTGTTTACCGTCAACACTGTGCAGCATGCTGTGCAATCGCCGCACGCGCGATCAGCCAGGACCGGTCCCAGCAACATGGTTTCCACGTCCGTGTCGGTGCGCATCCGCGTTGGGTGCCTCTACACAGATTGAAAAACAAGGGCCTGGCGCAAAACCACGCCTCAGCCCCCGTCAGCGTCTACCGTGAAGACCATCGGCTTGCCGCGCGACAGTGGCTCCCACCCCGCCAGCAATGCCGCGCGCACGCCGCGGCAAACAGTGGCGTCGTCGAGCTGAAGACGCCCGCGTTGCAACCCCTTTAGCAGCCGCTTGGGCGGGGGAAATTCCAGTAGCGCCGCACGCTGGGTATCCTGTTGCAGCAGAGAGACCGTCATGCCTTTCCACCCATCATCATCGGACCATTGCGGCTCGCGTTGCAGGTGCCAATCATATTTGACGCCATCGACGTCGACGGTGCCGGTGTTGCTTCGGGCGTTTGACATGAAAGCATCCGTAGCATGCAGATCGGCCCATGCCACGCGCTCACCGTTGAGTTGAGTGCGCGATGCTCATCCAGCGCGACGCCAGCCGGTGAGATGGGCGATGTCGGCACGATCTGGTATCTACCCATTGCTCGTGTAGGGATGATCCCCGCGTCGTCCGCTATGGGCCGCGCGCGCAGGGACGACGGACAAGCGCATGGCACGCAAACATTCGAAACATGGCCCCTATGAAGACCCGCAGCCCAAGGACGAGGCACCGGCAGAGGCGGTAGCGTGCTGGCTATGTGGCCGGCCCACAGGCGAGACCATCGTCTGGCACCATCCCGTGCCGAGGAGCCGGGGCGGTCGCGACGTCGTGCCCATGCACCCGATTTGCCAGCAAACGGTAATTGCCAATTTTACAAATTCGGAACTGGAGCGTTACGGGTTGGATGTCGACGCGTTGCTGGCCAATCCTGCCATCCGCAAATTCGTCGACTGGGTGGCAAAGAAGGACCCGGATTTCACGGCGACGATCACCAAGAAACAACGCTAACCGGCGCCCACCGGCCAGTTTGATCGAGCGCGCCGCCATTTAGAGCGTGATGACGTTAAGTCGATTCAACCTCACACCCGTTCGGGCTGAGCCCTTCGACTGCCTGCAAGGCAGGCGCTCAGGATAAACTTCGGCCAATAT
>JAIERC010000202.1 GCA_019747165.1 Sphingomonas sp.
GCTTTGGCGGATTTCTGATGGGTCGCGAAGTGGCCCGGCACATGGTGCCGCGCGGCCGTGGCACCATCATCTTCACCGGCGCGACGGCATCCTTGCGCGGCGGCAGCGGCTTTTCGGCCTTTTCGGGCGCGAAAGCCGCACTGCGTATGTTGGCACAAAGCATGGCACGCGAGCTGGGGCCAAAGAATATCCATGTCGCCCACACCATCATCGATGGTGCGATCGACACCGATTTCATCGCCCAGCGCATCGACGACATTCAGGCAGCGCGCGATGCTGACTCCATTTTATCGCCGGACGAAATTGCCAAAAACTATGTCATGTTGCACCATCAAGCGCGGACCGCCTGGACGCATGAACTCGACCTAAGGCCCTGGACGGAGCGTTTTTGACATGAGCAAGACCGTTGAATTCATCTTCGATTTCGCCAGTCCAAATGCGTATCTCGCACACAAGGTCCTGCCGTCTGTGATCGCGCGGACTGGCGCAACCGTCACCTACACCCCATGCCTGCTCGGCGGCATCTTTCGCGCGACCAACAACCGCGCGCCGATGGTGCAGTTTGCCGATGTCCCAGCAAGGATGGCGTATGAACGGCTGGAAATGCAGCGCTTCATCGCCGCCCATGGCCTAACCCGCTTCACCATGAATCCGCATTTCCCGGTCAACACGCTGACTCTGATGCGCGCGGCGATCGTCGCCAGCGAAGCGGGAACGCTGGGCCGTTTCATCGACATCGGCTTAGATGCGATGTGGGAGGCGGGCGAGAATATGGCTGATCCAGTGGTGATTGTCCGGGTGCTCGACGCGCACGGTTTTGACGGGACGGCGATGATCGCCCGCACGCAGGAACAAGCAATCAAGGACCGGCTAGTCGCAAACACCGAAGCCGCCGTTGCCCGCGGTGTGTTCGGCATCCCAAGCTTCTTCGTTGGCGACGCACTGTATTTTGGCAAGGACCGGCTGGCCCAGGTCGAAGCGGCACTCGCCTGAACGCACCAACTTGGCGAGTAGCCCACCCAAGCCTATACCTAGTCGCCTAGACCACACCCAAAGGGGCAGCATGGCCGACACGATCTTTGTCCTCAACGGGCCAAACCTCAACCTGCTTGGGGCGCGGGAACCAGAAATCTACGGCCACGACACGCTCGACGACATTGCCGGGATGCTGGAAGATCGGGCGCGCGACCTGAATCTGATCATCGACATGCGCCAGTCCAATCACGAAGGCCATTTGATCGACTGGATGCATGAAGCGCAGGCGATGGGGGCAAAGGCTGTCTTGCTGAATGCGGCCGGCTTTACTCACACATCAGTGGCGCTGCATGATGCGATCAAAGCCGTTTCCACGCCAGTGATCGAGGTGCATTTGTCGAACCCCCATGCCCGTGAGGAATTTCGGCATATCAGCCTGGTCGGACAGGTGGCACGGGGGACAATCGCGGGCTTTGGCGCGCTATCCTATCTGCTGGCGCTTGAAGCGGCGGCGCGGTTCTGACAGGACGTCGGGTCAAGACGGGGAAAAGGGGACGAGTATGGCAGATGTGACGGGTGCAGACGAAGGGCCGATGCGAATTGATGTGTCACTGGTGCGCCAACTCGCCGAGCTGCTTGATGAAACGCAGCTGACCGAGATCGAGGTCGAAGACGGCAATCGGCGCGTGCGCGTCGCCCGGACAGTGACCGTTGCTGCAGCCGCAGCGCCGATGCCACATTATGCGCCAGCGCCAGCCCCTGCCGCTCCTGCCGCCGCACCTGCGATGATCGAAGCCGCCACTGCGCCATCAACCGCCAACGCCGTCAAATCGCCAATGGTCGGCACGGTCTATCTTTCGGCAGAACCTGGCGCAAAGTCATTCGTGGCGGTGGGCGACAAGGTCGCGGCCGGCGCGACGCTGGTCATTGTCGAAGCGATGAAAGTGATGAACCCAATCATCGCGCCGTCAGCTGGCACCGTTACCGCGATTCTGGTCGAAAACGGTCAGCCAGTCGAATTTGATCAACCTCTCGTCGTCGTCGAGTAACATGGCCCAGATCAAGAAGCTGCTGATCGCCAATCGTGGCGAGATTGCGCTGCGTATTCATCGTGCGTGCCATGAAATGGGCATTGAGACGGTGGCAGTCCATTCGACAGCGGACAGCGACGCCATGCATGTCCGCCTAGCTGATCAAGCCATTTGCATCGGCCCGCCCGCCGCAACCGAGAGCTATCTCAACATCCCCAACATCATCTCCGCCGCCGAAATTTCAGGCGCGGACGCGATCCACCCCGGCTATGGTTTCTTAAGCGAAAACGCCAAATTCGCCGAAATCGTCGAAGCGCACGACATCATCTTTGTCGGCCCCAAGCCCGAACATATCCGCACCATGGGCGACAAGGTCGAAGCCAAGCGGACCGCAGGCGCACTCGGCCTGCCGCTCGTCCCCGGCTCCGACGGCGCGATCAGTGACATTTCCGAAGCTAAGGCGATTGCCGAGCGCGTTGGCTATCCCGTGATTATCAAGGCGGCGTCAGGCGGCGGCGGGCGTGGCATGAAGGTTGTCACCAGTGCGACCGATCTCGAAACCCAGATGCAGCAGGCCGGCACTGAGGCGAAAGCCGCGTTCGGCGACGCGACCGTCTATCTCGAAAAATATCTGGGCAACCCACGCCATATCGAATTTCAGGTGTTCGGCGACGGCAATGGTAATGCCATCCATCTTGGCGAGCGCGATTGTTCGCTCCAGCGCCGCCACCAGAAGGTACTCGAGGAGGCACCCTCCCCCGTGCTCGGTGCGGAAGACCGCGAGCGGATGGGCGGGGTGTGCGCCAAGGCGATGGCGGACATGGGCTATCGTGGGGCGGGCACGATCGAGTTCCTTTGGGAAAATGGCGAGTTCTATTTCATCGAAATGAATACCCGGCTGCAGGTCGAGCATCCGGTGACCGAGGCGATCACTGGGCTCGATCTCGTCCGCGAGCAAATCCGCATCGCCGAGGGGCACCCGCTGACGCTGCGCCAAGAAGACGTGCACTTCCGCGGTCATGCGATCGAATGCCGCATCAATGCTGAGGACCCCCGCACCTTCGCCCCCTCGCCCGGGCTGGTAAAGCAGTTCCATGCGCCGGGCGGCATGAATGTTCGCGTCGATAGCGGGCTCTATGCGGGTTACCGGGTGCCCCCTTATTATGACAGCATGATCGCCAAGCTGATCGTGTACGGCACCACCCGCAACGGCGCGCTGCGTCGCTTGCGGCGCGCGCTGAAGGAGTTCGTGATCGAGGGGATGAAGACCACCATCCCGCTGCACCAGGCACTGCTCGACGAGCCTGATTTCCAGCAGGGCAACTACACGATCAAGTGGTTAGAAGAGTGGCTGGCGCGGCAGGAGGATTGATCGAACGGCCCACGCGGTGCTGGCCTCGCGACATTGCCCTTCGCGCGTGGGCATGACAAAAATTCGGCCTACCAGAAACTAGGGAGAGATTTGATGCGTATCGCAACCGCCCTGCTGCTTGCGGCCACTGCGGCCACACCGCTGATCGCGCAGGTCAAGACCCCAGAGCGGCCCGTGTCCGATCCGAAAGCGTTGACATCAGGCGAGAACCCATCTGCCGCATCGGTACCGGTCGAAGATATTGGCACCACCCGTTCGCTGGGCGGCGCTGCCTGGAGCGCGGATGGCAAATCGATCTTCATCGCCACCAACCTGACCGGGCGGACCAATATCTGGCGCACCGACACAGCAGGCAGCTGGCCGATCCAGCTCACCCAATCAGAAGACTCGCAGGACGGGCTTGTCACGTCGCGTGACGGCAAATGGGTGTATTTCGAACAGGACAAGGGCGGCAACGAATATACTGACATTTACCGCGTTCCCACCCGCGGCGGCGCGGTTGTCAACCTGACCAACACGCCCGATCGGCGGGAAGGAACGATGCTTGTCGCGCCTTCCGGCGGAACGATTGCGCTCGTCACCAAGCTAAAGTCCGAAGGCCAATCGAACCTCGCGGTCATGGATAGCGACGGCAACATTCGCGCGCTGACCGCCGAAAAGGACCCTCAATTCGGCTGGAGTCCAGTTGCCTGGATCGATGG
This sequence comes from Sphingomonas sp., assembly GCA_019747165.1. GTDB lineage: Bacteria > Pseudomonadota > Alphaproteobacteria > Sphingomonadales > Sphingomonadaceae > Sphingomonas. Next base: position 4,080 of record JAIERC010000202.1, read on the forward strand.
GAACCAGGCACTGATTGCCAATCGCGACCGGGTCGACGGTGTCGTTGGTGAAGTTTGGCGGATTGACGTTGCGGATGGCAAGGCAACTCAGCTGCTTGGCAAGCCGGATACCGTCTTCTCGGCGAGCGATGCGATGGCTGACGGCGGAACCATCGCCATCACCAGCAATGACGCCACCGGCCAGCTCCATGCTGGGCTATATTCTGTCGCCACCAAAAGCTGGCGGTGGCTAAAACCAACGCCTTGGGAACAGACCAGCGGCATTTTTACGCGCGACGGGAAAGCGATGATCGTTCGCACCGCCGCCGATACCCGCACATCGCTGTCAAAGGTTGATGTTGCGACGTTGGCGGAAACACCGCTTGGGTTGCCACCCGGCGTCAACGGCTTCGTCGGTGGTGAACCGCTTGCACCAAATGGCCAATTGATGATGGTCAGCCATTCCGGTGCCGATTCGCCGAGCGACCTGTATCTGTACGACTTGGCCACCGGGCAAGTGCGGCCTGCGACGCAACTGGCCATGGCGAGCCTGAGCCCGTCAAGCCTGCCGCGATCAACCGAAGTTGTTTATAAGAGCTTTGATGGCACGTTGATTAGTGCCGTTGTGACAATGCCCTATAACTTGAAGCGGGACGGCACCAACCCCGCCATCGTCCTGCCGCATGGCGGTCCCACCAGTCAGGCGATTGATGGCTTTAGTCGCTATGCCGCTGCCTTCGCCAGCCGCGGTTATGTTACCATTCAGCCAAATTTTCGCGGCTCTACCGGCTATGGCAAGGCGTTTCAGGCCGCCAATTTCAAGGATTTGGGCGGCGGCGATCTGAAAGACACGATCGCCGCCAAACAGTTTCTGGTCGCCAGCGGCTATGTCGATGCCAAGCGCGTCGGCATTTTCGGTGGCTCTTATGGAGGGTTCATGACGCTGATGGCGATTGGCCGCGCGCCCGATGAATTCGCCGCCGCGGTCCAGTGGTTCGGTATCATCAACTGGCGGACGATGTACCGCGATCAGGATGAAGTGCTAAAGGCCTATCAGCGCAGCCTGATTGGCACGCCCGACGCTAATCCCAAGGTCTATGACGCCGCATCGCCGCTGACCTATATCCGCGCTGCCAAGGCGCCGCTTCTCACCATCCAAGGCGAAAACGACATCCGCGTGCCGCGTGGCCAGGCGCAGGAGGTCAATGACATTTTGAAAGCCAAGGGCAATGTCGTCGAGACGATCTTTTACCCAGCCGAAGGGCATGGATTTCGCAAGCGAGAGAACCAGCTCGATTCACTCCAGCGCACCGTCGCCTGGTTCGATACATATCTGAAAGCAACACCGGCAAAGTGACGCGTCGACCCTGTTTGTGGGTCCCAATGGATGGGGAAACCAAAATCAATGCGTAAGTTTCTGGGCTGGCTGCTGATTGTTGTGCTGATCGCGGTCGGCGGCGCGATGCTGTATTTCCGTACCCCCGATACCGATCCCGTTGCGATGCGCGCCAAATATGGGGCGCCACCCTCGCAATTTGTCGATCTCGGGGGCGGGCTGACCGTCCATTTGCGCGATACTGGCGCGCGGAGCGCGCCCGTGCTGATGCTGATCCACGGTTCCAACGCCGATCTCCACACCTGGGATGCCTGGGCAGAGCGGCTCGGCAAGCGCTACCGCGTCATCCGCTTTGATCTGCCCGGTCACGGCCTGACGGGCCCTAGCCCCAGCCGTGATTATAGTTCAGCCGCCTTTGTCGATGTGGTCGAAAAGGTCCGCGCCAAAATCGGCGTCGATCATATGATCCTCGCCGGCAATTCGATGGGCGGCGGCGTCGCCTGGCATTATGCGCTGTCCTATCCCGAGCATCTGGCTGGCCTGATCCTGGTCGACGCGTCGGGCCAGCCCGAGCCCGGCAATCCGTCGCCACCGCTTGCCTTCCGGATCGCACGGACCCCCGTCATCCGCAATTTGGCGGCGATGATCACCCCGCGCAGTCTGATCGCACAATCGCTGCCTGGTGCCTTTTATGACAAGCGCCTCGCCACCGATCAGCAGATCGATCGCTACTGGGAAATGCTGCGTTACCCCGGCAATCGCATCGCGACGATCGATCGCTTCTCCACCGCCCCCGATTATGCGACCGACGCAAAGCTGGCGCGGGTCAAGACCCCGACCCTGATCCTGTGGGGTGAGAATGACGCGCTGATCCCGGTCTCCTCGGGCAAATGGCTCGCCCAGCGTATCGCCGGCAGTCAGTTGATCGTCTATCCGAAAACCGGTCATATACCGATGGAAGAACGCGCCGATCAAAGCGCTGCCGATGCCTATCGCTTCATCGAAACCAGGGCGCTCGCGCCGGTCATTGCCAAATAAAACAATGCCGTTGAAGCGTTAGCCAGTGACGGACCCGGTCGCGAGATCGGGTCTACCAAAGGCATATTGACAGCTTTTCATTTCGATATTATTGGAAATATCGAAATGAAGAATCCCGACGACATTATCGCCGCGCTGGGCGCGCTTGCCCAACACCATCGGCTCGCCGCGTTCCGCGCGCTGGTGGCGGCGGGACCGGATGGCCTGGCAGCGGGCGACATGGCGACGCGGCTTGGCATCCCGGCGTCATCGCTGTCGTTTCACC
>JAIERC010000118.1 GCA_019747165.1 Sphingomonas sp.
TGTTCCTCGACGAAAAGGGCGAGAAAATCTCCAAGTCCAAGGGCAATGGCCTGACGCTCGAGCAATGGCTCGATTACGGCACGCAGGAGAGCCTGGCCTTCTTTGCCTATCGCGAGCCGAAAAAGGCCAAGCAACTCCACATTGGCGTCATACCGCGCGCAGTGGACGAGTATTTCCAGTTTCGCGGCAATTATGCAGGCCAGCCTGTCGAGCAGCAGCTCGGCAACCCGGTGCATCATATCCATGACGGGGCCGTGCCGGGCACCAATCCGCCGGTGACCTTTGGGCTGCTGCTCAACCTGGTCGGCGTGCTCGGTGCGGGCGCGACGGCTGAGCAGGTGCGTGGGTATCTGAGCAACTATGTCGAGGGGGACATCACCCCCGAACTCGACGGGCTGATCGGCCATGCGCTAGCCTATAACCGCGATTTCGTCGCGCCGACGCTTGTTCTTCGCAAGCCCGCCGGCGTGGAAATTGCTGCACTCGAACGTCTCGACCACGAACTCGCTGCGGCCCCTGCCGATGCATCGGCGGTGGACTTGCAGAACATCGTCTACGCCATCGGCAACGAAGGCGGCTTCGACAATCTGCGCGACTGGTTCGGGGCCCTGTACGAAACCTTGCTTGGCTCCTCGCAAGGCCCGCGCATGGGCAGCTTCATCGCGCTTTACGGAATTGAGAACAGCCGCAAGCTGATCGCCGAGGCGCTCGCCCAAACCTGACCCCAGAACTGGGATCAGTGCGTCGCCTCCGGATTGGCCTTTGCGCTGCCATAACCGGTCCGAAGCGCCAGCGCCTCCATCGTCATGCTCTGGACCACGATCGAGAAGATGACGACGCCTAACGCAGCGGCGAAAATGGCCTGGCGCTCAGGGATGTCGGGCAAGGACAACACCAGCGCCACGGAAAGCCCGCCCCGCACCCCCGCCCAGGTCAGGACATTGTAGAGTTTGGTCGGAAATCGCTGGCCGAAGGGGATCATGATGACGCCGAGCGAGGCGATTGCGATCCAGCGCGCGATCAGCACCATGGCAGCACCAGCGGCCATCAGCGCCAGCGCCATCGGTGTGAAATCAAGCGCGAATGCCTTGATACCGACGAGGAAAAACAACACGGCGTTCATCCCTTCATCGATGACATGCCAGAGCGGACGCAGATATTCCTTCGCATGGGGGGCGAGCGAAGCATCCGCCCAGTTTGTCGCCAGAACCAACCCAGCCGCCACAACTCCCAGCGGCCCGGACAGGCCAAAATGCAGGGCAACGGCATAGACCAGCGTCGCTGTGGCCACGGTGATCAGTGTTTCGGTGATCCAGTCGTCGACCGCGTACAAAATCACCACGGCGATAACGGCAACAGCAAGCCCCAGCGCAACGCCGCCAAAAGCTTCGATTCCTGCGTGTTGGGCCAGCACGGCCAAATCGGTATGTGCTGCTTCGCCACCACCGGTCTGGCCAATGGCATAGGCCAGCAATGCCTTGAACAACACCACCGCCACGCCATCATTGAACAGCGCCTCGCCTTCCAGCTGGGCTTGAAGGCGCGGCTCCAGATCGGTCCGCTTGGTCATGGCGAGGACAGCGATCGGGTCGGTCGGGCTGATCAGCGCGCCGAACACCAATGCCCAACTCACCGGCATAGCGATCCCGGCAAGATGGCACACCCCCCAAAAGGCCGCCGCAATCAGGCCAGTGGTGATCACGGTGCCAAACACGGCCAGCACCGCAACCGCCCATCCCCGCTGGACCAAAGCGGCGATGTTGACGTTCATCGCACCCGCAAACAGCAAATAGGCCAGCATGAAGTTGAGCACGAGCTTGGGATAGTCGATCTGCTGCTCCACCGATTTGAACATGGCGCCAACCGCCCAATCGGGCTTCGCCAGGTCAGCCAGCGCGACCACGCCGCTAAACGCCAAGCCAACGACCAACAATCCCACGGCAACAGGCAGCTTGAAGGTCTTGGCGTTGATCCAGCAGGCAATGGTGGTGACCGCCAGAATCACCGCCGTCAGTTCAAACAGATCAAGCATCAACATCCCCCGCGCCGCCGACCGTGCCGACGTTCCCCGTTTTACGCCCTTACGCTAGCGATAGTCTGCCAGGTGAATTACAAATCAGGCCAGAATCGATCGAATTCAGTTGTTCGCATAGCAGCTTGAGTGACGCTTTGCACCGCAGCACGAGCAAGCTAGAGTGATTTTATGCGGCAATTTTTCTCCCCCCGGCAATTGGCTCATGCACCTACCAAGGAGCTGCATAATGGCGGCTTCACCGATTATGCCGAGTGCCCCGCCCGCGCGGAACAGATGGCGTCGGCGCTGCCTGGCCTGGAAGCCCCCGCTGATCACGGCGAGGCGGCGATCCGCGCGATCCATACCCCTGCCTATCTCGATTTCCTGCAGACCGCCCCTGCGGCATGGGCCGAGGCGGGGCGGCCGGGCGATGTCATCGGTTATGTCTGGCCGGTGGTCGGGCGGCGTCCGCTTACGCTGAACCGGATCGATGCGCTGATCGGGCAGCACAGTTTCGACGCCAGCACGCCGCTCACGGCGGAAACCTATGAAGCCGCCTATTGGAGCACGCAAAGCGCGCTGTCGGCGCTCGCGGCAGTGCAGAAGGGGGATCGAGCAGCGTTCGCCTTGTGTCGCCCGCCCGGACATCATGCCGGGGCGGACTATCTGGGCGGTTATTGCTACCTCAACACCGCCGCGATCACGGCGCAGGCAGCGATCGACGGCGGGGTAAAGCGCGTCGCCGTCCTGGATATCGATTATCACCACGGCAACGGCACGCAGGATATCTTCTACGATCGCGGCGACGTGTTCTACGCCTCGCTCCATGCTGATCCGGCGACCGACTACCCGTTCTACTGGGGCCATGCCGATGAGCATGGCGCGGGCGTGGGTCTGGGCGCCAATCTCAATCTGCCGCTGCCGCAGGGCACGACGCTTGCGGGTTTCCGCGCCGCACAGACCGTGGCGCTCGATGCAATCGCCGCCTTCGCGCCCGATCTGCTCGTCGTCAGCTTCGGGGCGGACACCTGGGAGGGCGACCCGATCAGCCATTTGAAACTCACCACCGCCGATTATCCAATCCTCGCCGCCGACATCGCCGCGCGCGGTTGGCCAACCGTGATCCTGATGGAAGGCGGTTATGCAGTGGGGGCGCTTGGAAACAACGTGGCCAGTTTTCTGACGGGTTTTTAGTCAATTATAGGTGCCCCCGTTCGGGCTGAGCGACGTCGAAGCCCAAGCGCTGTGCATGCCCTTCGACTTCGCTCAGGGCGAACGGCGGTGATTTGATCGACTCAACCCCTGACCCTTACGGCCGGTCCGTTGCATCCGCCGGTGGCTGCCCCGCCATCGATTTCGCCACCGCCTCCACCTTTTCCATCACCCGCAGGATATTGCCGCGCGCCAGGCCCGCCAGGTCAGCGTCGCTCCAGCCGCGCCGGGCGAGTTCGGCAAACAGCGCCGGATAGCCATCGACGCCGGTCATATCCCTGGGCGCGGTGCCGTTGATGCCATCATAATCGCTGCCCAAGCCGATATGCGCGTGCCCCGCAATCAGGGCGATGTGCTCGATATGGTCGGCAATCGTTGCCGAGGTGACGACCGGTTCGGGGTGGCTCGCCTCCCATGCCAGCACCGGGGCAGCAGCGTTGGGGCCATAGACTTCCGCTGAAGCACCCAGAGATTTGGCATAGTCGGTCCGCGCCTTGTCCCAGTCGCGCCAGGCTTGCGAGACGAAGCTGGGGTAGAAATTGACCATCACCACCCCGCCATTGGCACCGATCTTCGCCAGCAGATCGTCAGGGATATTGCGCGGCGCGTTATCCAGCGCGCGTGCTGAAGAGTGCGAGGCCATCACGGGTGCCTTGGTGACGCTGAGCACGGCCGCCATCGTCGCATCCGAGACATGGCTGATATCGACAATCATGCCGATGCGGTTCATCTCCGCCACGACCTGTTTGCCAAACGGACTGAGCCCGCCGCTCCGGGGTTCATCGGTCGAGGCATCCGCCCAGGGCAGGCTCGATGTGTGGGTGAGCGTCATGTAGCGCACGCCGAGATCATAGTAGCGGCGCAGCACCGACAGCCGCCCGTCGATCTGGTGCCCGCCTTCGACCCCCATCAGCGACGCGATTTTGCCAGCCTTTTCGATCCGCCGGATGTCGGCCGCCGTGCCCGCCATCTCGAACGCGCTCGGGTTTGCCGCCACTAAGCGCTTGACGATGTCGATCTCCTCCAGCGTCATCTCGACCGCGCGGGGCCCTAGATTGTCCGCCGCGATCCAGACCGACCAGAATTGTGCGCCGACATGGCCTTTGCGTAAGCGCGGAATATCGGTCTGGAGTGGCACTGGCAGTTTGGACGTGTCCTTGGTCAAATCCAGCGCCTCGACCTTTGCCTCATGATTCTTGCGGATCTCCCAGGGCAGGTCGTTATGGCCGTCGATCACCGGATTGGCGGTGAGCAGCTTTTCGATACGCTGGGCGGTGACGGGATCGGCAGGCGGCGGGACCGGGGTGGCCTGGGCAAGGATCAGCAGCAATGGCGTCAGCATGTCATTTGTCCCCTTGGTCGTTTGTCGTCGTCACTGGCTGGCGAGCGCGCGGATCGACCGCCAGCGTAAAAATGTCGGGCCGGGCGTAATGACCGCTGACATCGAGATCATAGCGCCCGCGCACGATATCGATCGGATCGATATCGGCCACCAGCACCGCCTCCGCGCCATAAACCGGCCCAGCGAGCACATCCCCCATCGGGCTGACGATCACACTACCGCCACGGATCAGCACGGTTGCGGGATCATTGCCCTGGATGCAGTCATAATCGGCGGGCGCATCGGCGCGGGTCATATATTGGCAGGCGCTGAGCACGAAGCAGCGGCCTTCATAGGCGATGTGGCGCATCGTCGTTTGCCAGATGTCGCGATCATCGACCGTCGGCGCGCAGTAAAACTCCACCCCTTGCGCATAATAATGCTGGCGCAGCGCGGGCATGTAGTTTTCCCAGCAGATCGCCGCTGCGACCTTGCCGAACGGTGTTTCCGCCACCTGAAGCGTGGAGCCATCGCCCTGCCCCCAGATCAACCGCTCGCTGGCGGTGGGCATCAGCTTGCGGTGGCGGGCAAGCAGTGCACCATCCGGACCAAAAGTGAGCGCGGTGCAATAGAGGGTGCCGCCAGCTCGCTCGATAACGCCGACCACGAGGGTAGCGTTGGCGCTGGCCGCCATCTCGCCCATGCGCTGGACTTCGGGACCGGGCACCGCAATCGCCGCTTGCCAATAGCGCGCGAAATCATCGCGGCCCGCCGGTGTGCGCGAGCCGACCCGCGCACCGAAATCGAGCCCCTTGGGATAGCCGCCGACATAGGCTTCCGGGAACACCGCCAGTTCGACCTGCTGCGCGTGCAGCGATTCAACATGGGCTGCCATCCGGTCGAGCGCGGCGGGGGTGTCGAACAGCGTCGAGCCCCCCTGGACGACGGCGATGCGGCGCGAATCGGTCATGCCTGGGCTCCCAAAAGTGTCGCTGGTAGCGGCAGAAGGTGCAGAAATTGCGGGCTGCCATCGCTTCGCTTGGCGGCGCCGAAAAGCCACGCAGTCCGGGCGGCGGGCAAGGGAGCGGCAGCAGCGATCATGAGGGCGATCATGTCGGCGATGATGGCATGATTTGGGGGGTACAGGACAGGGACTTAATCGGGTCAGCAACTGGCCCCCCGCTTGCGGGGAGGGGCGGGAGCCACCAGCCGGGCACAAGGCCGGGAAATGATCGGGTTTATGGCGGCTAACGTCCAGAAGGCCGCCATCCAAAAAACTGTCCGCGTATCTGGCAATCGCGTTGTCTCATGGTCAGTGGGGACGCGAATGTTCCCTAATGGTCGCACTGACCATGAGTAGTTTCAGGAGGGCAGCACTTCAGTAAAGTGAGCAGCTTGTCCCGCTTCGGGGATAAGGCGATCGACGGTGTGAAAGAGCCGGGGGAAGTGTAGCAGGGCTCGTTGTTGTAGGAAAGGAGTGGCGGTTTTCGCCCAGGCCCGGTCGCTTCGTGGTCCTCGTTACCGGCCCAAATAATTGTCGTTCGTTTACCCGGCGAAATAGACCGTCATGGCCAGCCATTCCCGCTGGGGAATTAAGTATTGTGTCCCCGTAATTTTACGATATCCTTTGAGGAACAACGAAAATTCGTGATAAAAGGAAGACACTAATTGCAAACACGATGGCGAGTATGGCGAATTCACTAGTCGAACTCACACGATCTTTTAAAGCAAGAAAAACGATCAGCGGGCCTAGGCCAACCCAGATATTACGCGGAATGACGAGCTTACTCCCACATTCTTCGCAGGAGAAGGGCTCTCCCAGTCCCCATTGTGTTCGCTTGAATGGAACAGCTTTATCGCAGACAGGACAGGGCGGGCAAAGTATAGCCATAGGGCCATTTTACCTTGAAGGACCTCATTTTCAAGCGACCTCGAGCCAGACGAGACCGGCGACTTGCTAGATCGCTCGCTACCCAAACTCGACATTCAGCGGATGTGCCGATCCCCAACAAACTAAAAAAGGGTATTGGGATCATCTGCCGCGCCCGATTTTGCTTAGCGCAACCGCCAGCGTTAAAAGCCTGCCTCTCAATTCCGGCACGATCTTTAGCAAATCACACGCCAGCCCAGTCCAAACCCGGTGGAAGTTGATCGGCGTTGTAATCGAT
>JAIERC010000037.1 GCA_019747165.1 Sphingomonas sp.
TCGCTATGACTACGACCGGCGTGATGGCTGGCGGCGCGGCTATGGCTACCGAGATGGCGGCTATCGCGATGGCTGGCGGCATGGCTGGCGCGACCATCGCCGCTGCTGGACCGAATGGCGTCATCATCGCCGCATCACGATTTGCCGCTGAACGCGGGTGGCGGGGAAGCTTATGCTTCCCTGCCTAAACTGCGCGCGCCGCTAAACCGCCGTGCGGCCATATTCCTGCTTGGTCACTGGATGGCTTGATGAAAGCCCGCCATCGACGGCAATCGCTTGCCCGTTGACATAGCTTGCCTCATCAGACGCAAGGAAAGCCGCGACCTTGGCGAGTTCCTCGGGCTGGGCACCGCGCCGCAGCGGGTTCAAGCGCCCGACCCGGTCCATCTTGCCCGCATCGCGTGCATAATCGAAGGTCGGCTTGGTCATGCCGGTCTCGGTCAAACCAGGGCAGATCGCGTTGACGCGGACATTGGAGCCCGACAATTGTTGCGCCGAGACCATGGCGAGGTTGATCACGCCGGCCTTGGACGCCGAATAGGCTGGGCTGCCCGCGCCCGATCGGATTCCAGCCACACTCGCGGTCAACACAATCGCCCCACCGCCTCGCTCGGCGATCTTGGGGGCGGCGTGCTTGATTGCCAGATACGGCCCGATCAGGTTCACCCGCAGCACCTCCGTAATCAGCGACACATCGGTATCGAAAATATTGGCCATGCCGCCCGAAATCCCGGCATTGGCAAACATGATGTCGAGCCCGCCAAAGCGTTCGACTGCTAGCGCCACCGTCTTCTCAACATCGGCCTCAAGCCCGGCATCCATCTGGATAGCGACCGCCGTGCCGCCCGCGCCGGTAATCAGCGCGGCGGTTTCATGCGCGCCTGCGCTGATATCAGCGACAATTACCTTACCGCCTTCCTGCGCGAAGAGCATTGCGGCCGCACGGCCAATGCCGGAGCCGGCACCGGTGACGATAATCGATTTATCGGTGAAACGTGGCATCTGATCTTCTCCCCTTTTCGTGGGCGCCGGGCGGAGCCGGGGCCATGAAGTTTGTTGTCGTTGCCGACCTTCCAACACCATTTTCCGGCGAGCGGCAAATACCAATACGAGCAACCATCCGAGGCCTCCTGGCAATCGAAACATCGCTGATTGGACAAGGGCGAGATCTAAACAAGATTGCGCTTGCTGGCTTGGCGCGGGCAGCAAATCCCATGTAAGCTGGATCGGCTCGCAGATGGCTGCGTGCGGCAAGGAGCAGGGATGTCGGCACCGCCAGCTTCGCGAAGTTCCGCCCTTGATTATCTGCGCGCGACGTTGACCGTCATGGTCGTCGGCCATCACAGCTCCCTAGCCTATACGACGTTTGCAGCGACCGAGCCGGGCAATTATCTGGGCGGAACGGCACCGATTGTCGATACTGCCCGTTGGGTCTTTCTCGACCATGCCGAGAACTTCAATGACGTGTTTTTCATGTCGGCGATGTTTTTCATTTCGGGTGTTTTTACCTGGGGCTCCTTGCACCGCCGGGGCCCGATCAGCTTTGCCCGGGAACGGTTGTTACGCCTTGGCCTGCCGTTCTTTTTCGGCGTCATATTCGTCATGCCGATCGCTTATTACGCGGCTTATCTGTTTAGCGGTGGCCCCTTGCCTTATCTCGCCTATTGGCGCCGGAACTTGTTTGATGATGGCATGTCGCCGGGGCCCTTGTGGTTCATTTGGGTATTGCTGTTGTTCAACCTGGCGGTCGCTATCTGCTTTCCGCTGTGGCGCTGGCTCGACGGGCCAATCGAAAGACTCGCAAAGTTTGGCGGATTGCACCCCCTTCGGTTTGCTGCAGCAATTCTAATCGTTTGTGCGGCAGCCTATTTCCCGTTGCTCGCACGCTATGGGCCCAGTGCCTGGACCGCGTTCTTCACAGGCCCTTTTTATTTCCAGCAATCGCGGTTTGCGCTCTATTTTGCGTGGTTCGTGATCGGTTGTGTCACTGGCGCAAATGGGTTGCAGCGCGGTCTGCTCGCATCGAGCTGTGCGATGGTGCAGCATGCGGGACGCTGGTTGATCGCGGCACTGGCGATCTTCGTTTTCATGGAGTTCATCCCCCGCGCACTGTTCGACGCGCGCATCTTGGCGCAAGCTACCGCCCTGGTTTTCTATGCAATGTTGTGGCTGTTTAGTTGTGTGGCCAGCACATTGGCTTTTTTCGCCATCTTCTTAAGATACGCAACAAAACCCAATGCAATTATGGATAGCTTGGCGCGCAATGCCTATCTCATTTATATTGTGCATTATGTTTTCGTTCTCTGGATTCAATATGCACTTTTGCCGGTCCCGCTGCTGGCAGGGATAAAGTTCATAATTACTTTTGTCGGCGCGCTTGTGTTGAGCTACATCATGGCTGCTTCGCTTCTGCGTGTCCGGATACTCCGCGCCGTGCTTTAGGCTGGACATGAATCAATAGCAGATCGCAAATGGGGAGAAGCGCCCTAAATCGTCACCCCGCCATCAATGACGATGGTTTGCCCGGTCATAAACGCGCTGGCCTTGCTAGCGAGGAATACGACCGCGCCGGCGATCTCTTCGGGCTCGCCAATGCGGCGCAGCGGGGTGGTGGCGTTGCGCGCTTTGACCGCGGCTTCATTCTCCCACAGCGCGCGCGCGAAATCGGTGCGGATCAGGCCGGGCGCGATGCAGTTTACGCGGACATTGAACGGCCCGAATTCATGCGCCAAATTGCGGGCGAGCTGCATGTCAGCGGCCTTGGAAATCGCATAGGCGCCGATAATCGGCGTGCCACGAATTCCACCGATCGACGAAATGATGATGATGCTGCCATCGCCGCGATCACGCATTTCGGGGGCAACCATGGCGATCAGCCAGTGGTTGGAGACGATGTTATTGTCGAGGATCTTGCGGAACTGATCGTCGGCAATCCCTTCCTGCGGCCCATAATAGGGGTTGGAGGCGGCATTGCAGACGAGGATGTCGACCTGGCCGAAGACGGCGCGGGTCGCGTCCACCAGATGCTGGAGGCCAGCCTTGTCGGAAATGTTGGCGGCAACAGCGATGGCCGTTCCTTCGCCAAACTTGCCGTTGATCTCGGCGGCGACTGCGTCACACGCATCCTGCTTGCGGCTGGAGATGACGACCTTGGCGCCGTGTTCGGCCAGTTCCCAGGCGCTGGCCTTGCCGATCCCGCGCGAGGAACCGGTGATGATCGCGACTTTGCCGCGCAGGTCGAATTGGCTCATCTTCTCTCCCTCCAACTTCGTCCCAGCGAAAGCCGGGGTCTTTACGGGGCATACGCTCGGATCGTCGCTTTATTCCCCGGCCTTCGCTAGGGGGCTTGAGTTACGCCCCTGCCCGCTTCGCAAATGCCCAGGCTGCCGCCGCCAATGGCCCTACCCGCTCCGCTGTCTTCGCCGCTTGCGCACTGCTGGCGGTGCCATCGACGATGCGCTTTTTGATCCCCTGAACGATGCCGGTCAGCCGGAACAGATTATAGCTGAAATACCAATCGAGCTGCGGCACGCCTTCACGCCCGGTCGCAGCGCAATAGCGCGCGACCATGTCCTCAATCGTCGGGATGCCCGTCTCGGGTCCAGCCAGCCCCATCACGCCCGATCGCCCCTCAGGCTCGGTCACCCAGTTCATCAAGAAATAGCTGAAATCCGCCAGCGGATCGCCAAGCGTCGAGAGTTCCCAGTCGAGCACCGCGATTACCCGCGCCTCACTCGCGTGGAAGATCATATTGTCGATGCGGTAGTCGCCATGCACCACCGACACCCGGTCCTGTGTCGGCAGGGTGCGCGGCAACCAGTCGATCAGTGCCTCGACCTCTGGCATGTGTTCGGTTTCGGACGCGCGATACTGCTTGGTCCAGCGGGCGACTTGGCGCTCGAAATAATTGCCGGGCTTGCCGTAATCGCCCAGCCCCGCCGCAACATGATCGGTATTATGGAGCTGCGCCAGCGTGTCGCACATCGCGTTATAGATGGCGGTGCGCTCCGGCGGGGTCTTGTCGGGGAGCGAGCCGTCCCACAGGTTGCGGCCCTCGACCAACTCCATGATGTAGAACATCGACCCGATGACCTCAGGGTCTTCGCACAGGCCAAATGGGGTCGGCACAGGAAAGCCGGTCGGGTGCAGACCGGCAATCAACTTATATTCGCGGTCAACCGCGTGTGCGCTGGGGAGCAGCTTGCCGAAGGGCTGGCGGCGCAGGACATAGGCTTTGCCGCCGGCATCGACGCGGTAGGTGGGGTTGGACTGCCCGCCCTTGAACTTGCTGAGCGTCACCGGGCCATCGGCACCGGGGATATGGCCCTTCATCCAGGCGGCAACGGCGCCGGCGTCAATCGGATCATCGCCGGGGACCGGGATGGTCCCAACCATGGTGATGTCTGCCCCGGCTGTCATCAATTGAACTCGATCACGGAGCGCACCGTGTCGCCCGTGCGCAGCTTGTCGATCGCCTCATTGACGCCGTCGAGCGTGATGCGTTCGGCGACCATCGTGTCGAGATCGAGCTTGCCGTCTAGATAGAGCTGAACGAGGCGCGGCATATCAATCGGGAAGCGCGTGGAGCCAAGCAGCGATCCTTGCAGCTTCTTGCCGGTCAGGAAGCTGGGGCCCGGCAGGCTAACCATATTGCCCGGCGCGATCATGCCCAGGATCGTCGCCGTCCCGCCGCGCTTGAGCAGCGCCCAGGCAAGCTCGGCGGTGGCAGGGCGACCGACCGCCTCGATCGCGTAATCTACGCCACCACCTGTCAGCGCGATGATCTTTTTGGCCAAATCGGGATCGCTCGAATCAAAGCCATGCGTCGCGCCGAGCCGCTCGGCGAGCGCGCGTTTGTCGGCGACGGGATCGATCGCAATGATCTGCCCCGCCCCCGCAATCTTGGCGGCGTTGATCGCGGAAAGGCCAATGCCGCCGCAGCCGATGACGGCGACCGTCTCGCCGCTGCGCAACCGGCTGTCGTTGAAGATCGATCCCGCCCCGGTGATGACCGCGCAGCCGAGCAACGCTGCCCGATCAAGCGGCATGTCCTTGGAAATCGCAACGCAGGCATTTTCATGCACCAGCATCATCTCAGCAAAGGCCGAGAGATTGAGGAAAGGCGCGAGCGGCGTGCCATCTTTCAATGCGATGCGCGGCTCAGCGCCCTTGGGCCGCCGGGTCGACGGATCGATACAGAGCGATGGGCGACCGGTGACGCACATCTCACAACTGCCGCAGAACACGGTGAAGAAGGTGATGACATGATCACCAACCTTCAGCCGCGCGACATCGCTGCCGACCGCCTCGACAATGCCCGCCGCTTCATGGCCCGGCACCGTCGGCATTGGGTGCTGGAAGCTGCCCTCAATGAAGTGCAGATCAGACCGGCACACGCCACACGCGACGGTACGGATCAGCACCTCACGCGGGCCAGGCTTGGAAACCTGAATGTCTTCAATGACCAGATCGGTCTTGGGTTCGTAGAGGACGGCTGCTTTCACGTATCTTCTTCCCTTGTCGCGCAATCCCCCAAAACGTCATGCCCGCGAAAGCGGGGATCTCTAGCGGCGGCGCGGTGCCAGTTGCTATGAGACCCCAGCTTTCGTTGGGGTGACGGTTTTGCAGGGCGGCTCTTCTTATCGCCGCACCATTTCCTTCGCCGCAACCGCCGCCGGCAAATCGGCATATTTCCCGAACTCGTTGCGGGCAATGGCGCGGTTATGGACTTCGTCCGGACCGTCAGCGAAGCGCAATGTCCGCATCGCGGCCCAGGCATGCGCCAAGCCGAAATCGTCCGACACGCCGCCGCCGCCATGCGCCTGAATCGCGTCGTCGAGGATCGACAAGGCCATATTGGGCGCCGCCACCTTGATCATCGCGATTTCCTGTTGCGCGCTCTTATTGCCGGCCTTGTCCATCATATCGGCAGCCTTGAGGCAGAGCAGCCGCGTCATTTCGATATCGATCCGCGCTTTGGCGATGCGCTGTTCCCAGATCGAGTGATCGGCAATCCGCTTGCCGAACGCGACGCGAGTCAGCAGCCGCTTGGCCATTGCCTCGATCGCCACTTCCGCCACGCCAATGGTGCGCATGCAATGGTGAATCCGGCCCGGTCCGAGGCGACCTTGCGCGATTTCGAACCCGCGCCCTTCGCCGAGAAGGCAATTCTCAACCGGCACCCGGACGTCCTTCAATTCGACCTCACCATGCCCGTGCGGGGCATGGTCATAGCCATAGACGCTGAGCATCCGCTTGATGGTGACGCCGGGGGCATCCATCGGCACCAGGATTTGGCTTTGCTGGCTGTGGCGCGATCCTTCCGGGTTGGTCTTGCCCATGACGATCGCGATCTTGCAGCGCGGATCACCGACGCCCGAAGACCACCATTTGACGCCGTTGATGACATAATGGTCGCCATCACGGACCATACTGGTTTCGATATTGGTCGCATCCGATGAAGCAACGGCGGGCTCGGTCATCAGGAAGGCCGAGCGAATCTCGCCATTCATCAGTGGCCGCAGCCACCGCTCCTTATGCTCGCGCGTCCCGTAACGGTGGAGCACTTCCATATTGCCAGTATCGGGTGCCGAGCAGTTGAAGCACTCGCTCGCCCAGCCGATCTTTCCCATTTCCTCAGCGCAAAGGGCATATTCCAGATTGGTGAGCTGGGTGCCTTCAAATTCAAAACTGTCATCGACATGGGTCTGGCCCGAATGCGGCG
>JAIERC010000015.1 GCA_019747165.1 Sphingomonas sp.
GCCAGGCGCAATCGCCCCTTTGGCGCGAAACCGTGCGACATGGTGCCCGGCGCAGCGGGACGTTGATTGGCGCGATGCTGATTCTGGTAATGGTGGTAATGATCGCCGCCAGCCTGATCAGCTATCATCCGGGCGATCCGTCGCTGAGCACAGCGGCGGCCGGACCGGCACGTAATCTGCTGGGCGCGGCGGGCGCGATGCTGGCCGATGCACTATTGGCTTTGCTCGGCTGGCCCGTGCTGCTGATGCTGCCCTTTGGGCTGGTCTTCGCGGCGCGACTGTGGCGCGATATTCCGCTCGGGCGCTGGGGCTGGACGCTGCTGAAGGGCGCGGCTGGCGCGTCGTTGATGGCAACCGCGCTGTCCTTTGTGTCGGCAAGCGCCGTGAATGCACTCCCCGCCGGCTATGGCGGGGCGATTGGGCTGGGACTTGCCAATATGTTGCGCTGGGGAATCGCGCAGATTGGCGATCCGACCGCCATTTTATGGACCGGGCGCGGGGTTGGCGTGCTGGCGGGGCTGGGCGGGATCATCGTTTATGCGCTGAGCTATGATGTCGATCTGCGCGATCGCCAATGGCAGTTCCGGCTGCCCGCGCCGCGCGACGACGCACCCGTTGCCGATCTGCTCGTCGATGAACCGGTCATGCCGGTCCGCAAGCCGGTTCCACGCGCGGTCGCGGCACCGGAAACCCGGCCGGGCCCGGTCATCGCCGATCGCGCCGTTGCCCCGTCAACCGCCAAGCCGCGCGCCAAACAAGCCTCGCTGGATCTGCGCGACAATTATCGGCTGCCGCCGCTCGATTTGCTCAAACCCGCGCCGAAGACTGGCAACACCGTGATCGACAAGGCGGCGCTGGAGCGCAATGCCCGGCTGCTCGAATCGGTGCTCGATGATTTTCATGTGAAGGGCAATATTGTCGAGGTGCGGCCTGGCCCGGTCGTCACCATGTATGAGCTGGAACCGGCGAGCGGCATCAAGGCGAGCCGCGTGATCCAGCTTGCCGACGATATCGCCCGCAACATGTCCGCCATTTCGGCGCGCGTCGCGACGATCCCCGGGCGCAGCGTGATCGGCATCGAACTGCCCAATGCCAAGCGGGAGACGGTCAATCTCCACGAGCTGGTCGGCAGCCAGAGTTTTGAGGATCAATCAGCGCAGCTGCCGATTATCCTGGGCAAGAATATCGCGGGCGATCCGGTCATCGCCGATCTCGCGCCGATGCCGCATTTGCTGGTGGCGGGCACGACCGGATCGGGCAAGTCGGTTGGGCTCAACTGCATGATCCTGTCATTGCTGTATCGGCTCACCCCCGATCAGTGCCGGATGATCATGATCGATCCCAAGATGCTCGAACTGTCGATGTATGCCGATATTCCGCATCTGCTCGCCCCCGTCGTCACCGAACCGGGCAAGGCGGTGCGCGCGCTGAAATGGGCAGTAGAGCAGATGGAGGATCGCTATCGGATGCTTGCCTCGGTCAATGTCCGTAGCCTCGCCTCATTCAATGAAAAGGTGCGCGCCGCCAAGGCCAAGGGGCAACCACTCGGCCGCAAGGTCCAAACCGGCTATGATCCGGCGACTGGCCAGCCGATCTATGAAGAAGAGCAGCTCGATTTCCAGCCGTTGCCGCAAATCGTGATCATCGTCGACGAACTCGCCGATCTGATGATGACGGCCGGCAAGGAAGTGGAATTCCTGATTCAGCGCCTCGCGCAAAAGGCACGTGCGGCGGGCATCCATTTGATCATGGCAACGCAGCGTCCCTCGGTCGATGTCATCACCGGCGTGATCAAGGCCAATTTGCCGACGCGAATCAGCTTCCACGTCACGTCGAAGATCGATTCGCGGACCATTTTGGGCGAACAGGGTGCCGAGCAGCTGCTCGGGCGTGGCGACATGCTGTATATGCCCGGCGGCAAGCAGATTGCGCGCGTCCACGGCCCGTTCGTGACCGACGACGAAGTCCAGGCGGTCGCCAATCACTGGCGCGGCCAGGGCCAGCCCGATTATATCCAATCGGTGACCGAAGAACCCGAAGACGGGTTCGCGCTTGATGGCGCGCCGGATGGCGAGGATTCCGCCGAGGATCAGCAATATCGCAATGCCCGCCAGCTGGTCGCCGAAAGCCAGAAGGCATCGACATCCTGGCTGCAACGCCAGCTCCGTATCGGCTATAATAGTGCGGCACGGCTGATCGAGCGGATGGAAAAGGACGGGTTGGTTTCCAGGCCCGATCATGTCGGGCGGCGCGAAGTGCTGATGGATCAAGAAGGGCGTCCGCTATAGGACGCTGGCCGATGCCGACGCGCCATAGCGGAACCCAGATGGTTCACCACCAGTTCAACGCTGATGGCCAACAGCAGCTACAGATCGCCGGGGTAATGGCCCCCGGCTTACCCGATTGCCGCCATGCCAATTGCCGGAGAGTGATGACGTGACCCTCAAACCCCTTTTTGCGCTGCCGTTGCTGCTGGCGGTCCCCGCTGCCATTGCCGCGCCGGCCACCGGGGAGCTGGCGCTGGTGCAGGATCATTTGCGCGCCGTTGAAAGCCTGACCGCCGATTTCACCCAGACCGATCGCAACGGCAAAACCCTGGACGGCGTGCTGACCTTGAAAAAGCCCGGCAAGATTCGTTTCCAATATGAGAAAGGGGTGCCGATCCTAATCGTTGGCGATGGCAAGGCTTTGTGGTTTCTGGATTATTCGGTGCGGCAAAAACAACGCTGGCCGATCGGCAATTCGCCGCTGGGGGTGTTGCTTGATCCAAGCAAGGACGCAACGCGCTTTGCCAAGGTGGTGCGGGGCGGCGATCCAAGCACGATTTCAGTCGAGGCGCGCGACCCACGCCATCCCGAATATGGCCAGATCACGCTGGTTTTTCTGCGCAATCCCGCCGCGCCAGGCGGCCTGATGTTGCAGGGCTGGGTAGCGTTGGATGCGCAGAATAACCGCACCACGATCCGGCTGTCGCGCCAGCAATTCAACGGCGCGGTTGCCGACAACGCCTTTCGCTGGCGCGATCCGACGGTAATGGGCGGCCGAAACTGATTTTCTAAATGCCGGGTTTTCATTCATATTGGCGACAGCTTTCCCCCGCTAGAGGGAACCTGCGAATGAGATCAAGCCGGGATTTCCCCCCTGTTACCCGGCTCCCCATCTCGTTCTGCCTGCGTGACGAACGCTAGGTCGGCCCTCGTTCCATGCCCCCGGAGCGAGGGCCTTTCCTTGTCTGGCGGCAACACTTCGATGCCCACACTAGACCGGGCTAGCGAAGCCAATAATGCAAGGCTACATCGCCGCATGGCCGACACGATCAAGATAGCTTCCTGGAACATCAATTCGGTACGATTCCGAATCGATATCGTAACCCGATTCCTCCGCGAGGCGATGCCCGACATCCTGTGCCTGCAGGAAACCAAGGTGATGGATGGTGACTTCCCCGAAAGCGTGTTTCATGCGCTCGGCTATCGCCATATCGCGCTGCATGGTCAGCGCATGCACCACGGCGTGGCGATCATCAGCAAACAACCCCTGGCGGCGGATGAACGGTTTGACTGGCAGGCAAATCGGGAGGCGCGTCATATCGGTGTGCGGCTGATGAATGGGCTGCGGCTGGAAAATGTCTATGTGCCAGCCGGCGGGGACGTGCCCGATCGCGATCTCAACC
Organism: Sphingomonas sp.; assembly: GCA_019747165.1. Classification (GTDB taxonomy): domain Bacteria; phylum Pseudomonadota; class Alphaproteobacteria; order Sphingomonadales; family Sphingomonadaceae; genus Sphingomonas. The sequence continues at coordinate 3,671 of JAIERC010000015.1, forward strand.
CGAAATTTGGCCAGAAGCTGGATTTTCTGGAACGCATGACGCGATGGTCAGAATCGTGCACGGGGCCGACATTGCTGGTTGGCGATTTCAACATCGCGCCGCTCGAGTCGGATGTGTGGAGCCACAAACAATTGCTCGATGTCGTCAGCCACACCCCCATCGAGGTCGCGGCACTGGCTGATCTGCAAGCGGCGGGTGGCTGGATTGATCTGGGGCGGCAATTCGTGCCGCCGCCTGAACGGCTCTATACCTGGTGGAGTTACCGCGCGAAGGATTGGGCGGCGTCTGATCGTGGTCGGCGGCTTGATCATATGTGGGCGAGCAAAGATGTGGCGAATGCCGCCACCGCGCATGATGTTTTCGAAGAAGCGCGCAGCTGGCTAAAGCCATCGGACCATATTCCGATCATGACGGAATTCGCGCTGTGAGCGCACGGACCGTGGCGCAGGCGATCGATTCGCTCCGTCGCGGCTGGCCGATTGCGATCCGATCCGACAGCGGCACCCTGGCCCTGCTGGCGATCGAGACCGGCGATGCCGTGCGACTGGCGGCATTCGATCCGCAGGGCATCGCCCCGGTACTGATCTCGTCAGGGCGTGCCGCGACGCTCAAACTTGCCAACCAGGCACCGGCAGCGGCACCGGAATGCCCGGTAATGGTCGAACGCGTTCCCTGGCTGGACTTTGATTCAGCCACCGCGCTTGCCGATCCGCAATTTGATCTGCTGACCCCGCTTAAGGGCCCCTATCGCGCCCTATCAATCGACAATCGGCCAGCGGCGGCAGCGGCGCTGCGGTTGGCAACCTTGGCCGGCGTGCTGCCTGCATTTTTTGCGATTGCCGGCGGCAGCGCCGATCTGGAAATATCGCCAGCGGACATCGACGAGCATGAGGATGCCGTCCGGCTGACGATTGCTGCTCGCGCGCACTTGCCCGTTTCTGGCGCCGAATCGGCGGAGATCGTCGCCTTTCGCACCCCGGAAATGCCCGGCGAGCATGTCGCATTGCTGATCGGCGCCCCCAATGGCGCACCGCCGCTGGTCCGGCTGCATAGCGAATGTCTGACCGGCGATGTGCTGGGCAGCCTGAAATGCGATTGCGGCCCGCAACTCGACGCGGCAATCGCTGCGATTGCCGCCAGCGGCTGGGGCATATTGCTCTATTTGCGGCAGGAAGGGCGCGGGATTGGGCTAATCAATAAACTGCGCGCTTATGCGCTACAGGATCAAGGATTCGATACGGTCGACGCCAATACGCGGCTCGGCTTTGCGGTTGATTCGCGCGATTTCGCGGTAGCGGCGCGGATGCTGGCGCTGCTCGGCCAGCGATCAGTGCGCTTGCTGACCAATAATCCCGAAAAGGTCGCCCAGCTCCAAGCGGCGGGCATTACTGTCATCGAACGCGTGCCGCACAAGCTGCCCGCCAATCCGCATAATGAACGCTATCTGGCCACCAAACGCGACCGGACCGGTCACGAATTCTAGCGGTTTTTGGCGGCCAGCGCAGCTTCAAGTTCGGCAATCCGCGCCTGCAAATCGCTTACCAGGGTCGCGACATCAGCAACCGCCAGCTTACGCGGAATATGCTGGGGGCAATTCACATCCCAGACCTCAACCGTGAAGATGATCGCCTGTTCAGGGCGCGCTTTATAGCCTTCGGGCATCAGCTGCGCGATGATTGCCGGATCGCGGGTGGTTGCCGCGCTGCCCCAGATCTTGATCCGACGCTGATTGGCATAATCCATCAGGAACATCGTCGCGCGATCATTTTCGGCCAGGTTACCCGTCGAAATGAACTGCTGATTGCCCTTATAATCGGCAAAGGCAAAACGGTGACGATCAAGCACCGTCAGGAAACCCGGCGGCCCGCCGCGATGCTGGATATAGGGCTGGCCATCGGCACTAGCGGTACCCAGATAGACACTGTCGCGCGATTCCAGCCAAGCGGCGAGATCGACGTCGATTTCGGTCCGGAAGCCGCCGCGCGCCGCCATTTTGGCATAGCTGTCGCGCGATCCGCGCTCGGCCTGAATCGCCTTCACCGTTGGGCTGAAAAAAATGTCGCTTGGGGTCTCAACATGCATGGGCTGGCTCCTGACCGAGAAAGTGCAGGCTAATCCTTCCGTTCATAGGCGGGAATTACGGAATCTGGCCTGAACCATTCACCATGACGGAATAATGAGATTAGTTGATCAGCGGATTGGCCCGCAGCCGATCGACCGCGAGATCAACAAAGCTGCGCACCGTCGCTGATGCCCGGCGGCCTTGATGATGGACGATATGGATCGGCAGTGGCGGTTCCTCGGCATCCGCAAGCACGGTTTGCAACGTGCCCGCCGCCAGCGCAGGACCGATTTGATAGCTGAGCAAACGCGCCAGACCCCATCCCGCCTGCACGGCCGCGATCGCCGCTTCGTTGGTCTGACAGCGCAAGCGCGGCTCGACCTTGACTGACCGGCCGGCCGGACCGCCGAAGCGCCACTCCAGCGCGGATGCCGACCCCGTGGCCGCGACGATCCTGTGACTGGCAAGGTCGGCTGGCTGGCTGGGTCGGCCATGGCTGTCGAAATAGGCCGGGGTCCCGCAAATCACGCGCCGGACCGATCCCACCCGGATTGCACTCAGGCTCGAATCAGGCAAATTGCCGATCCGCACCGCGACATCGATCCCCTCCTCGACTATATTGGTCACCCGATCAACGAACAGGGCCTGGGCAAGGACGGCGGGATAGGAATCGAGATAGTCGAGCAGAATCGGCAGCACGTACATCTCCCCGAACAGCATCGACGCCGTCACCACCAATGTTCCGCTGGGCGTAGCGTACCGGCCCGCCGCCGCCGCTTCAGCATCAGCGATTTCGGCCAGGATGCGCCGACAATCGGCAAGATAGCGCTGGCCCGGCTCGGTTAGCTTGATCATCCGCGTGGTGCGGACAAAGAGCCGGGCGCCGACATGGTCCTCCAGCATCGCAATTGCCCGCGTCACCGCTGGCGGGCTCATATGGAGGTGACGCGCAGCGCCGGCAAATCCGCCGATATCGGCCGCTGTCACGAAGATTTTCATGGCCTGCAGCCGGTCCATTCATTCCTCTTTCGGCAATA
>JAIERC010000051.1 GCA_019747165.1 Sphingomonas sp.
TAAACCGGCATCCGACACGCCCCATGCGTCAGACGACGCCGAAGGTCCAGCCCTCGCTTTGGGCAATTTGCGCGGTAAGGGCGGGCGGTGCCCATAAATTGGGGTCATGGGCGCGTGATCGCAGCCAGGCCGCGGTCAATATCGCATCGGTGGCGTGATCGTCGTAGCGATCGAGCAACTCGTGCGGCTGGCTGCCAATGGCAGGGTGGATCAGCGCTGCATCAAGTGCCGCTGGCCCGTGCAGCTTGCTGATTCCCTTGCGCAGGCCCGCCGCACGCGCGGCAATGGTTGTGTATATCTCGACAACCAGTGCGCCCTGGCTAGGGACTGGATCGAACGGCCAGACGGGCATCGCGCGCCCAAGCTGATGGAGCAAGCGCATGCCGGCGAAGCTGGCCTTGGCGACTTGGGCCGCACCAATTGCGTCATAAATGGTGGACGGCTTCCCGCCACCGCCAGCGTTGAAATGCGCTTCGCAGCGGCGAAAATGCATGAAATCGGCCTTGCGGCCATCGGCGGCACCGAAATAAAAATGGATGCCTCGCCGATTGTCGAGGAACGAGGCCGCGCCCAGATCTGCGTCATCGCTCTCAGCATCGACATGCGCCCAGAAGGGGCGGGCAGTATCCGGCGTGACTTCGCCCGGCAGATAGGCGCGGCGTTCGATCCAGGGCGGCGCAAAGCTGAAATCAAAGCCGACCAGCAACGGCCGATTGGCGCGGCCCTGCAGCCAGGTGAGAATGGCGGTGCGCGACCAGATGCCGCCGGGCGGATCAACTAGAGCGGGCGCGGCATCACCGCTGCTGCACAGGGCGACAGCAATGCCGCGATGACGATGTCCTTTCGCCCCGGACCAGTCAATCGCCGCGAATTCAGTGAAATGGGTCACGCTTTCTGCTTGCGCGCCTTGGCTGGTGGCTTTGCCGCCGCCTGATCCCGCGCGCGTTCGATCATCGCGCGGACACGATCGGGGTCGGCACTAGCGTAGCGGACCAGCAGACTCGGCCAGCCTTGGTAATGTGGGGTTTGCCAGAAGCTGTCGGGATCGGTTTCGATCAGCATTTCTTTAGTATCGTGATCGATTTGCAGCACGAACGATTCCGGCTCGCGGCTGCCCGACAGGAAGGCGCGACCGTTGCTGGTGATCTTGACCGCCGACTTGCCATAATGCGCGCCAACTTCGGTATCAGACAGGCCAAGCGCAAAGGCGACGACCGCGTCCCAGTCGCGGAGGGGCAGCGTCGTCATTTTACACCGGCCAAGACATCAGCGGTGAATTTGGCGATGTCGAACGGTGCGCCCGCCGGGTCCTCGCCGCGCCGAACGATTACAATGTTTCGGCTTGGCACGATGACGACGAATTGGCCGCGATTGCCGTTGGCTGAGAAGGTGTCGGCGGGGACGCCGGCGACCTTATTCATCAGCCAAAAGGTTGCGCCATAGCCAAAACCGGCCCCTGGCTGCGGGCCGCTTGGCGTGGTGACATAGCGGCGCCAATCCTCTGGCAACAGCCGTTTGCCATTCCAGATGCCATCGTTGAGATAAAGCAAACCGAAACGCGCCAGATCGCGCGCGGTCGTCCAGATCTGGCTCGACGAGATGTAATTGCCGCGCCAGTCAGTTTCGGCCACCGTGTGCTTCATGCCGATCTGATCGAAAAGCGCGCGTGCCGGGAAATCCTTGTATCTCGCCTCGCCCAGCGCCGCACGCAGCGACCGCATCGCCAGCAGGATGTCATTGTTCGCGTAGCGGAATCGCGTGCCGGGTTTGACTTCAATGGGCCAATGAACCGTCTCTTCGGTAACTGCCGTGCCGCCGAAATAGACGGCATCGCTGCGATTGCCCGCCGTATCGCTGTGCAGGCCGGACGCCATGCGCAACAAATTGTCGAGCGTGATCTGACGGCGGCGATTAAAGGCGTATTCGTCGGCCCATTCGGGAATTCGCGCGGGTGCATCGGTCCGCACCGCGCCTTCTTTGACGGCGATGCCGACCAACGTGCCCGTGATGCTCTTGGCGACCGACCAGGTGCGTTGGGCGGTATAGGGGCCGAAGCCCTCGGCATAGCTTTCGGCGATCAGATCTTTGCCACGTAGCACGACGATGCCCGTGGTTTTGCCGCTATAGGCCCCCGCCATTGCCCTGGCGACGGCGGGGATCGGCGCATTGGCAATGCGCGGGAGCGAGTCGCCTATAGGCCAGGGGGCTGGGTCAGCGGGTGCAGGGCCAATCTTCCGGGGGGTATCGGCAGCGACTGGCGGAACCGCACCGATTGGCTCGATCGTGCAACCACGACCATCGCGATAAACGGCCCGACGTGGCGGCAAGGCCGGATCGAAGGCGACTGTTACAAGCCCGATTTTGGCATCGACATCAGCCTTCAGCGTCGGGACGATCGCGTCATATTCAGGATAGATACCGCTTAACTCATCGCGAGCGATCTGCTCCTGGGTGCGCCCGCCGATGAACACCGCGCTGCACGTGATCGCCGCCTTATACCCGGCGGCAATTGCCAGCGTATAAGGGGCAGGCACCTGTTGCGCCGCCAGCGGCGTGGCGGTGAGCGTGGCCACCAGCCCAATCAGCTTAAACTTTGCCCCGATCGCCCCCATTCCGCAGCCCTTCCCAATAAGCCAGCCGTTCGCCAATTCGCTTTTCAAACCCGCGCCCTGTCGGTTGATAAAAATCCTGTCGCGCCATGCCTTCGGGCCAATAATCGCTGCCCGAAAAGCCGGTGTCGGTATCATGATCATAGGCATAGCCCTTGCCATAGCCGATGTCCTTCATCAGTTTGGTCGGTGCATTCAGGATATTCTGCGGCGGCATCAGCGATCCTGTCTCGCGCGCCGATTTCCAGGCGGCTTTTTGCGCCTTGTACGCGGCGTTCGATTTGGGCGCGGTGGCGCAATAGAGGCACGCTTGGGCAATCGCTAGTTCGCCCTCTGGTGATCCCAGAAATTCATAAGCATCCTTGGCGGCGAGGCACTGGACCAGCGCTTGGGGGTCCGCGAGCCCGATATCCTCGCTGGCAAATCGGGTGATCCGGCGCAGCACATAAAGTGGCTCCTCACCCGCCGTCAGCATCCGCGCGAGATAATAGAGCGATGCCTGCGGGTCCGAACCCCTCATCGATTTATGGAGGGCGGAGATGAGGTTGTAATGCCCTTCGCGATCCTTGTCATAGACGGCGACGCGGCGCTGAAGAAACGCCCCGAGCCCGGCCGGATCGAGCGATTCGGGGAGATCGACCGAATAGAGTGTTTCGGCCTGGTTGAGCAGGAAACGCCCATCGCCATCGGCACTGGCGATCATCGCGTCACGGGCATCGGCGGAGAGGGGCAGGGGGCGGTCCTGAATCACTTCGGCGCGGTCCAGCAATAGCCCGAGCGCGGCGGCATCGAGCCGGTGGAGAATCAGCACCTGCGCGCGGCTGAGCAGTGCGGCGTTGAGCTCGAATGAGGGGTTTTCGGTGGTTGCGCCGACCAGTGTGACGGTGCCGTCCTCGACAAAGGGCAGAAAGCCATCCTGCTGCGCGCGATTGAAGCGGTGAATTTCATCGACGAAAAGGAGCGTGCGCTGGCCGGTTCGCGCATGGTCGCGGGCCTCGGCAAACACTTTTTTGAGGTCGGCAACCCCCGAAAACACCGCCGAGATCGCTGCAAACCGCAGGCCGACGGCGTCCGCTAGCAGCCGTGCGATCGTTGTCTTGCCGGTCCCCGGCGGACCCCAGAGGATCATTGATGACAGCTTTTTGGCCGCCACCATCCGGCCGATTGCGCCTTGCGGGCCGGTCAAATGGTCCTGGCCCACCACTTCGCTGAGCTGCACCGGGCGCAGCCGGTCGGCCAACGGAGCCGAATCAACTGCGGGATTGAGATCGGAATCCGGGGACGCGAACAGATCAGCCATGCCCCAAGATAAGCCGAGAAATTTATTTTGCAGCAATCCTTGCCGACGGAAGATTCAAGATATATCTTAGTTGCATCATGATCGATACTGGAAGAACAAAAATGTTACATATGCATGGTTACCGTCATTGCGGCTCCCGTGGCGGCGCTCGTCGCTGGGGGCCGTTTTCTGTCCGCTGGGAAGTTGATGCCGCTGAAATGGGCGGACGGGGACGGCGTGGCCGAATGTTCGATGGCAGCGAGCTGCGGCTCGTTTTGCTCAAGCTGATCGCTGATCAGCCGCGCCACGGCTATGACTTGATCCGCGAGATCGAAGAACTCACCGGTGGCGCCTATGCGCCGAGCCCGGGGGTCGTCTATCCGACGATTACGATGCTCGATGATATGGGCCTGATCGAGGAGCAAAAGGCCGAGGGGGCGAAAAAATTGTTCGCGGTGACCGAGGCGGGCGTTCAACATCTCGCTGAACGGGCCGAAGAGGTCACGGCGCTGATGGCGCGGCTGACCGATCTTGGGGCCGAACGCCAGCGAACCGACAGCGCGTCGGTCAAGCGGGCGATGGGTAATCTCGGCCTGGTGCTGATGCAGCGCTTTAGCCGGGGTGAGGTGGATACCGAGACGCTGCACCAGATCGTTGGGCTGATCGACGACGCGGCCCAGAAAATCGAACGCCTGTAATACCGCCTAACTGCATCACGCGCCTGAAGGTTCTGCGCTGGCGGTTGGGCATCGTGCCCGCCGCCAGCGTCCTTCGGGGATGAAAATTGACCCTCTTTGCAACCCCGCGCATGCCGATTGGCAGGCCGCTAAGGCGGTGAGGTGCGATGCCGCCGCCAAGACGCTTAATGGGCGGATCAAGGCATCGGCACCGGAACAGCTTGAAGGGCTTCAAGGAGCGGTCGCGTGCTCCCTTGATTGCTTCGCCTTCAGCTAACCGCCGCTGTCCTTTAGCAAGCGCAGCGAGTGAGCAAGGGGCTGGCGATCAGGCGCTGCGCCGGGCCACCACTTCAAGATATTTATCGAGCACTTTCTGGTTGATCGCGTCCCAGCTATAGGCTTGGCTCAGCGCTTCGCCAGCCAACCCGTCATTGTCGGCGAGGTCGCGGTCCTCGCAATAGGCCTGGAGCGCATCGGCAAAGCCATTGATATCCTCTGGCGGGACCAGTCTCCCGGTAACCCCGTGTTCGACCAGGCTGGAACTGCCCGTGGCCATGGCGGCCACCACCGGCACGGCGCAGGCCATCGCCTCCAACGTCACATTGCCAAAGGTTTCGGTGACGCTGGGGTTGAATAGCATATCCATCGAGGCCACCGCGCGGCCAAGATCGGTACCCGCCTGAAACCCGGCGAACACGGCGTTGGGGACTTGCTCAGCAAACCAGCCTTCGGCCGGTCCCTTGCCGACCACCAAAACACGGTGCGGCACGTTGCGCCTGGCAAGTTCGTTGACGACGGCGGCGAACACGTCGAGCCCTTTTTCAAGCACCAGTCGGCCGAGAAAGCCAATCACCATTTCATGGTCTTCAATACCGAATTCGCGCCGCCATGGAAGGCTGCGCGCGGCAGGCGTAAAAATGCTGGTATCAATTCCGCGAGACCAGATCGCAATATCGTCGTTCATCCGCTGTTCGCGGAGCAGATCGACCATGGATTGCGAGGGCGGCAAAATCGCATCGCAACGACGATAGAATCGCCTGAGCATCCCGACCAACGCCGATTCAAAAATCGAAAGGCCATAATAGCGCAAATAGGTTTCAAACCGGGTGTGGACCGACGCGACCACCGGGATGCCATGATGCCGCGCCCAGGTCACGGAGCGGTGGCCGAGAAGATCGGGTGCTGAGACATGGACGAGATTCGGCGCAAACGCCTCAAGATCGCGTCGCAGGCGTGGGGGTAAGCCGATGGCCACGCGATATTCGCTGCGACCGGGCAGCGCGAAGGACGGCGCGCTGACCAGATCACCTGTCGGTTCGAACGCGGGCTTCGCTACGGTTGGCGCATAAACGCGAACGGCGGCACCTTGGGAAAGCAGATAGCCCACCAAGCGATTAAGTGCCTGGGTGGGCCCGTCGCGCGTGTAATTATAGTTGCCGCTGAACAGGGCGATGCGGAGGTTAGACGGGGTCATTACCGATGCCATAGCGCGCCATGCGCGGTGTGACTATCGTCGGCGAAACAATCCTGCGCTGGAGAATCACTCATGGCTGACCTTTCCGCTTTTCCAATCACTGCACGTTGGCCCGCCCAGCATCCCGACCGGCTTCAACTTTATTCATTTCCCACGCCCAATGGCGTGAAAGCGTCAATCATGCTTGAGGAAACCGGGCTTGCCTATGAACCGCACCTGATAAAGATCATGGCGAACGAGAGCCACGACCCGGCCTTTGTCTCACTCAACCCCAATGGCAAGATACCTGCGATTCTTGATCCGGATGGGCCGGGCGGACAGCCCTTTGCGCTATTCGAAAGCGGGGCGATCTTGCTGTATCTTGCCAATAAATCCGGCCAGTTCTTGTCGACCGACCCGGCCAAGCGCTTTCAGACGATTCAGTGGCTGATGTTCCAGATGGGCGGCGTTGGGCCAATGTTTGGCCAGATGGGCTTTTTCGTGAAATTCGCTGGCAGCCAATGGGAAGACAAGCGCCCGCAGGAGCGATTCGTCGCTGAGGTGAAGCGTATCCTTGGCGTGATGGACAGCGCGCTTGCGGGGCGGACCTGGTTCATGGGTGATGACTATACGATCGCTGACATCTCGATGATCGGCTGGGTGCGGGCGATCCATGCGTTTTATGGGGCTGGGGAGTTGGTGGGGCTGGCTGATTTTGCCAATGTCACTGCCTGGCTGGAGCGCGCATTGGCGC
>JAIERC010000398.1 GCA_019747165.1 Sphingomonas sp.
CCCTTCGTCTAGCGGTTAGGACGCGGCCCTTTCACGGCTGAAGCACGGGTTCGATTCCCGTAGGGGTCACCAATTCAGTAAAATCAGTGACTTAACCCATAATATGGGCTCAATGTTACACAACTTTGTGTCGCACTTTGTTACCCAGCAAATTGCTCCAGCTGTTTTAAGGTCTGATGCCGGCAATATTTCGGGGTCGAGCATCGATCTGCCAATCGATCCTGAGTTCAGCTATCGATCGCGTCGGAAAAGCGTGGTCTGCTGACGATGCGGGCCAATCGTGGATTCGTAGGAGATGAGCAGATGCGCAAACCGGGATCGGTGAAGGCGCTCGAGGATTTGGGCAGAGTGAGGCTGTCGCCAAGCTTCTTCATGCGTGACTTCCTCTATTCGGAGATCGCCAATTTCTCCGGGTTGTCCAATATCCCCGATGATCCCGACCTTGCGATAGAGGCTGGACGGCACCTGTGCGAGGAACTGCTGGAGCCGCTTCAAGACGGTCTGGGGCGCATATCGATCCGGTCTGGATATCGGTCGTGTTCGGTCAACGAACGCGGGGTCGGCAAGCACGGCTGCGCGGCCAACGAGAGCAATTATGCGGCGCACATCTGGGACCGGAGAGATACGGCAGGTCGCATGGGGGCGACCGCCTGCGTCGTGGTCAACGCATTTGTCCCCTATTACGAGCAGACCAGTCGCTGGGAAGCACTCGCCTGGTGGGTGCATGACAATCTGCCAAATCACAGCGGCCTTCAGTTTTTCCCGAAACTCGCGGCGTTCAACATCTCTTGGCGGCAGGACCCAGAACCGTCGATCTACAGCTATATTCCGCCCAAGACGGGTTATCTCCTTAAACCCGGCTTGCACGAACCAGGCCCGAGCCATGCCAGCGAATATTGCGCTTTCCTCGCCACCCTTTGACCCAGAAATCTATAACCCAACCGACTTTGCGATGACGATATCCATAAAATGGGATCGATGGTTTTGCGGAGGTGAAGCATGAAGGTCGAGGACAGATCGATCTGCACGATATAGGAGGTGACGTGCTCCCCTGATTGTTACCACTCAGAGGTAGAGTCCGGCTTCTTCATGATGGGTATTTGATGGGATGGCAACGTGTCTGGGGACATGCCCCCAGGCACGTTGGCCGGCGATCTCGGCGGGGGTCTTCCCGCCCAGTTTCGAGTGTGGCCTGACGTTATTGTCATCGTGCCGCCAAGCATCGAGCACGAACCGGGCATGCGCCAGCGATGTGAACAGCGTCTCGTTGAGGGAATCGTCTCGCAATCGACCGTTGAAGCTCTCGACGAAGCCGTTCTGCATCGGCTTGCCTGGCGCGACCCGACCCGCCGTTCCTGCGACCAGCGCAGGATGGCTGACGAGGTCAATTCGGTCCCGTTGTCGCTGACCACCGTATGCGGCCTGCCGCGCAGCCCGATCAGCCGCGTCAGTTCGCGCGCGACCCGCATGCCTGACAGCGACGTGTCGGCGACCGGCGCCAGGCATTCCCGCGTGTAGTCGTCGACCACGCACAGGATGCGGAAGCGACGGCTGCACGTCAGCGTGTCAGAGACGAAGTCCAGCGACCAGCGCTGGTTGGGTCCATCCGGCAGCACCATCGGCGACCTGGTGCCCAGCGCCCGCTTGCGGCCGCTGCGGCGCCGGACCCGCAGGTTCTCCTCGCGATATATCCGCAGCAGCTTCTTATGGTTGGGCGTCATGCCCTCGCGCGCCAGCAGATAACCGAGGCGCCGATAGCCGAACCGGCGGCGCTCCGCCGCCAGCTGACACAGACGCGCCCGCAAGGGCGCATCATCAACCCTTGTCGGCTGATAGCGGATCACCCGCCGGCTCACGCCGACCAGACTGCACGCCCGACGCTCGCTCAGCCCTTGATGCTCACGGGCATGGGCGACGGCTTCCCGCTTAGCGCCGGGCGTTACCATTTTTTTGATGCCAGATCCTTCAGCACCACGCCCAGCAAATCGATCCCCCGGATCGATTTGTGATCTGGACGCTGTCGAGCATCGCTTCGGCCAGAAGCTTTTTCAGCTTCGCATTCTCGTCCTCGAGCGCGCGTAACCGTCGCGCTTCCGACACCTCCAGGCCGCCGAACTTGGCCTTGTACTTTTAGAACGTCGCTGAGCTGATCCCATGGCGGCGGCACACGACTGCCGTCGCCATCCCGGCTTCCTGCTCCTTCAACATCGCGATGATCTGCTCTTCCGAAAACCGCTTCCGCTTCATCTGTCCGTCCTTTCTTTGGGGGCGGACTCTAGCGCCAAATGGAGGAAAAAACGGGGGTCTCGTCAGGGGGCGTCAAAAGACATCGGCTGGCCCACCGCGCGCGAGCCACTTATTGCCATTCCCCGGTCTGTGCGTGAATGGCTGCTACCCCAGAAATCCGTTATTCGGTTACCGTCGAGCCGCCCGGCGGCAACGATCACGTTGGCGTCGCTAAGCGTTAAAGATCTCAATGCCGTAAGCGGTAATTGGTAAACAGGCATTGGATGACTAAGCGGATTATCGATTTTCGTCGTTGTCGCTCTCGCTGCCTCCGCGCCCCATTCACCCATGCCAACACCGGGGCAGGGAGGCTTGGGTTGCGCGGCTACAAAAGGCCGTGGAGTTCAAGGGAAGAACCTGTAATCCGTGCATTACAAAATTGTCATGCCCGGGAAATCGTCCCGTAAACACGATCGCCGTATCAGGAAATCGTCGGCTCAGCGGTTCCTCCCCCCACCGCGACGAAGGTCGGCATGGAGCGCGGCGTCTGGTCTACCCCTGCCAGGCGCCGCCATTCTTCAATGCCACTGAACGCTTAACCGCATGATCGCGCGCAATCCTGGGTGATTGTCCTCGAGCACCAGACTGCCATTGTGTAACCTCGCGACCGCCTCCACGAGCGCAAGGCCGAGGCCCGACCCCCCGAGATGCCGGGATGGGTCAAGCCGGACAAAACGGTGCTTGGCCTCCTCGCGCCGGTCGGCGGGGATGCCGAGACCGTTATCGGCAACGATCAAGCACACCCCTTCGGTTGTCGGCTCGGCTGAAACAGTAATGACACGCGTACCTTCGGCATAACGCAGCGCGTTTTCGACGAGGTTTGAGAGCGATTGCAACACAAGATCGCGGTGAAGCAGCAGCTTGCCGATCGGCTCAGCACGTTTTTCGTCGACCAGCATAACGCCTTGTTCTTCGGCGGAAGGACCGAACACTTCAACGAGATCGCTCAAAAGGGTTTCGATATCGACCGTGACAAAGCGATCATGGCTTACCCCAGCTTCAACGCGGGCAATTTGAAGCGCGGTTGCCAACATCGCCAAGAGCAGATCTGCTTCCCGCGATACCTGCTCGAGCGCGGCGAGCGCCGCGTCGTCGCTGGTTTTCTGCCGCGCTTGCTCGATAACGGCTTTAAGGCGGGTGAGCGGCGACCGCATGTCATGGGCGATGCCATCGGTAACGATGCGCAATTCGCCGACTAGAAGCTCGATGCGCTCAAGCATGGCATTGACCGATCCCGCCAGCGCATCGAATGGGTCCTCACTGCCGTCGCGCGGGGCGCGCTGCGCCAGGTTGCCTGCCGCGACGGCGGCAGCGGTTATGTTCAGCATGCGGAGCCGCTGATTGAAGAATCGTCCGAGCAGAATGGCCAACAGGGAGGCCAAGGGCACCGCCGCGAGCAACGCTGTGACGATGACTTCAATACTGATTCGTAACAGGCGAACATTGGCATCGATAACTCTGCCAACCAGCAGCTTAGCCTGGCCGGACAGCGACTTGGCGATCACCCCGATTGTTTCCGGATCGCTACCGCCAATCCGGTAGAGCGTCATCGTGCGCCAGCCAGTTGACCGCCCGATTGTTGCTGGCCAAGCTGAAAGATTGCCAGCGCGGATTTTGCCATTTCGGTCAATGAACAAGGCGACAACTTCGCCTTGATCTTTGGCTAGGCGCGTTTCGATTAAGGCGGCCAATGCCGCATCGCCGCCCGCGCGGTAACTGGTCAGCAAATCATCACCCAACTCAGTGACGATTGCGCGCTCCTCGGCCTCAACCGTTCTCGACGTCGCGACATAAACATAGGTTAGCGCGATGCCGGACAGCAATATCTGAACGGCAAAGACCAATAGGATGAGCTTTGCTGTTGCGGAGCTAAAGCTTCGCGTGAGGCTACGCCATCGATCCATGGTTAGGTCGGCGATCCGTCGTAAATAACTATGCTGCACGCCCTAACCGATACCCAGCACCTCGAACCGTATGGAGCAATTGCGGCCCTCCCGCTTCATCCAGTTTTCGCCGCAGCCTACTGATATGGACATCAATCACATTGGTTCCAGGATCGAAATGATAGTCCCAGACCCCTTCAAGCAACATTGTTCGGGTGACAACCTCATCGGCATGACGCAGCAGATATTCCAGCAGGCGAAATTCCCGCGGTTGCAGCGCGAGAAGCTGATCCCCCCGTCGCACGCGCCGGGATAACAAATCCATCTGGAGATCGCTGCATTCAAGCACGGTGCTAACCGCACCGACAGGTTGTCGGCGTCGAATGATGAGGCGCAGTCGCGCAAGCAATTCGGCAAAGGCGAAGGGCTTGGCAAGATAATCGTCGGCACCCGCCTCTAATCCGGCTATCCGGTCATCAGCGGTTCCAAGCGCCGAAAGAATGATGACCGAGGTCGAAATGCCAGCCGCCCGCAACGCGGCGAGTACGGCCATCCCATCCATAGCGGGCAGCATCCTGTCGAGGATGATCGCATCGAAGCTACCGTCGCTTGCGAGAAAGAGCGCGTCGCGACCATTATCGGCCTTATCCACAACGAAGCCTAGCTCGTTAAGGCCGTTCGCAATATAGTCAGCGGTTACCGCATCATCTTCAACAACAAGAATTTTCTGGGTCAAGTGCCTATCTCTATAGCCGACTCAGGACGATGTTACGGTGCCGATGATGATTGACCAAGCCTATCTCCAAGCGACCGTCGGGATGATGCTGCACGAGCCATTCCGCCTGACCTAATGACAATACGGAGCGCCGATCGATCTGCGTGATGTGATCACCCGCCACCAACCCCGCATTCGCGGCAGCGCTGTCACCCTTCACGCTGGTGACGACTAGCCCCCCTTCGCTTGCGGCCTCTGCGGTAAATCCTGGCAACTGCGACGTCGGCCCCGCTTTGTGGCCAGCGCCCGAGCTGAAAAATTCAACGCTGATCGCGCAAATGCCAATGGTAAGCGCCAAACAAATGGCGGCCGTAAGCGCTATCGATGCGCTCCGCCGAACATGAGTGGTGCCGTTCATCGGCTCAACTTTTTTCAGACGAGATCGGATCGTGCCACGGCATGTCTGTTCCAATCAACCGTGATTGAGCGACCCATATTGCGCGCTAGCTTTCCAAAAATCACCTTAAACTTCGGTCATGATTTTGTCGGTCGACGGTAACGCCACGTCAGTGAGGCAGTGCACTGCTACCTGTCCAAAAATTCATGTTGCTTCCAGCTTTCGCACAAGTTGCACCCGCTAATCTGCCGTTCAGGAATCAGTCTAGGCAGGGTCATGCGGGGAACAAAAACGAAATCTGCATTGTGGCAGGCGGCTGCAATCGCCTTCGCTGTCTGGGCGGTGCCCGGAAGCGCTGCTGAGCCGACCAGCGATCACCAGCCCATTTCGATTGAGCAGGCATTGGCTGCGGGCGCGCAAGCCAATATTGATCTGTCATCCGCGCGTAACGCCAGTCGCACCGCGCAGGCGGCTCTGCGTGCAGCGGATACGGCCCCGAACCCGACGCTGAGTTTCAACATTGTTTCGTTCCGACCCAACCGGATCGGCCAACTGGCCGCCGACCGGATCAGCGACGATATCGTTCGACTTGATTTCCCAATTGAACGCGGTGGCAAGCGACGCGCCCGGGTGGGGGCGGCACAAGCCGGGCTGGTGGCGGCGACCGCCGACGTGGCAAATACCGGTCGCGAAGTACAGGAACAGATCAACACGGCATTTTACGGCCTGATGGCCGCCGAGCATCGGCTCGCCTTGTTTGGCGCCATCGCCGAAAGCTATCGGACAAGCCAGGTGCTGGGGGAACGGCGGCTGAAGGCTGGCGCAATATCGGGCGGCGATTTCGCCCGGCAACGGGTAGAATCCTTGCGCGCGCAGAGCGCCGTTGCCCAGGCGCAGAACGATCGGCGCGACGCGCAACTTTCGCTTGCGGTGCTGATCGGGCGCGAGCGGGATGCCGCCGCGCTGGAGACGGTGGGTGATTGGCCAAGTGCCCCAGACATTCAGGCCATCGATCCCGACCGCCTGGCCGATCGACGCCCTGACGTCCAGGCAGCATTCGCCCGCGTCGATCAGGCAAGGCGGCAGCTCGACGGCGCTCAAGCGCTGCGTCATCCAGACGTCACCGCCGGCCTACAATTCGAAAACGACCCTAATGGGGTCGGCAGCAGCATTGGCGTCGGGCTTTCCTTTCCGATCCCGATCAGAAACCGTTATCGTGGGGAGGTTGCGGCCGCCGGCACCGGCGTTGATCAGGCTGAAGCACTAGCGGCTAAAACCCGTTCCGTTGCGGTCGCCGAGATTGTTATTGCTCGTCGCGCTGTCGATACGACCAGCCAGCGCCGCATCGAATTCGACACTCAGCAACTCCCAGCCGCGCGCAAGGCCGCGCAAACGGCCGAGTTTTCTTATGCGCAAGGGGCACTCGCGCTACTCGATCTGCTCGATGCCCGCCGGACGCTACAGTCGGTCGAACTTGCGGCAATTGATGCCCGCAATGACGAAGCGCTTGCCATTGCCCGGTTGCGGGCCGCCGAATTCA
>JAIERC010000070.1 GCA_019747165.1 Sphingomonas sp.
TGGCCCCCACGGTGACACGCCGCCGCATGTATTATGAAACCATGGAGGCCGTGCTGGCCAAGACCAACAAGACGATTGTCGAACCGGGTGGCGTGGTCCCCTATCTGCCGCTGCCTGGCATTCGCGGTCGTGTCGCCGAACCTGCCATACCGCTACCCAATCCAGCGCCGGGAGCCAGCCAGTGAACGCCACCCTGTTCCGCAATCCTGTCGCGCTTGGCGTTGGCGCTCTGGTCGCTTTGATCATTGCGGTCAGCAGCTTCGTAATCGTGCCCGAAACCGAACAGGCAGTAGTCCTGCGGTTTGAACAACCGGTCTATACCGTCAATGTCTGGCAACCAAACGAGCCCTTTGGCCGCACCGGCGCCGGGCTGCTCGCCAAATTCCCGTTCATCGACAAGGTCGTCTGGGTCGATAAGCGCGTGCTCGATGTCGATCTCGATAACCAGCAAGTCCTGTCGACCGATCAGTTGCGGCTTGAGGTGGATGCGTTTGCGCGGTTCCGGATCGTCAATCCACTGAAAGCCGTAGTGTCCACCGGCAGCAGCGCGGCAACCGAGGACCGGATCGCCGAACAGCTACGCCCACTGCTTGGCTCGGCATTGCGCAACGAACTCGGCAAGCGCCCCTTTGCCGCCCTACTCAGCCCGGAGCGTGGCCAGGTGATGGATAATATCCAGAACGGCTTGCAAAAACTGGCGTCGCAATATGGCGTGCAGATCGTTGATGTCCGCATCAAACATGCCGACCTGCCCGATGGCAGCCCGCTCGAAAGCGCGCTCAACCGGATGCGCACCGCGCGTCAGCAGCAAGCCGCCACTATCCGCGCGCAGGGCCAGAAACAGGCGCAGATCATCCGTGCCGAAGCCGATGCCAATGCCTCGCGCATTTATGCCGAAAGCTTCAACAAGGACGCTGATTTCTATGATTTCTACCGGGCGATGCAGTCCTATCGGCAGACCTTTGGGGCCGATGGCAGCACGCCACAGGGCGAGACGTCGATCGTCCTTTCCCCCAATAACGAATATCTGAAGCAATTCACGGGGCGTCCCCGCTGACAATCGGTTCATATTCAATCGCCGTTAAGGCGCGGACCGGCAAAGCTGGCCGTGTTGCGACGGACAAGAGAGGAATAATCTAACGTGCGTTATGCCTATGCCATTACCGGAGCCCTGTTACTGGGCGGTGCTGCCGCTGCTGTAACACTCCAGCCACCCGCCGCCGCGCAGACAGCGCAGAACGAACCGGCAGCGATGGCCGCCATCGCGCCGCGGGCAGGCGCCCCAGTCAGCTTTGCCGATCTGGTCGCCAAATTGCAGCCAGCCGTGGTCAACATCTCGACCAAACAGAGCATCAAGGTTCAGCAGGCACCGGCCAATCCCTTTGCCGGCACGCCCTTTGCCGAATTGTTCGGCGGCCAGGGTCAAGGCCAGGGCGGCGGCGCACCGGCGGTGCGCGAAGCCCAATCGTTGGGATCGGGCTTTCTGATTTCGAATGACGGCTATGTCGTGACCAACAATCACGTGGTTGCCCCGGGGGCCAAGGGCGCATCGGTCGATTCGATCACGGTCATCCTCACCAACCGCAAGGAATATGTCGCCAAGCTGGTCGGTCGCGATCCCATTTCTGATCTCGCGCTGCTCAAGATTGACGCCAAGGACTTGCCCTTCGTTCGCTTCGGCGATTCGACCCGTACCCGCGTTGGCGACTGGGTTATCGCGATCGGCAACCCGTTCGGCATCGGCAGCACTGTAACGGCGGGGATCGTCTCGGCGCTGCACCGCGTAACCGGTGCGGGTGCCTATGATCGCTTCATCCAGACCGATGCCGCGATCAACCAGGGCAATTCGGGCGGCCCGATGTTCGATCTGAACGGCAATGTCATCGGCATCAATTCGCAGATCTTTGCCGGCCAGTCGGGTGGCAATATCGGCATTGGCTTTGCCATCCCGGCCGAAGACGCCAAGCCCGTTATCGACAAGCTGATGAAGGGCACCACGATTGCGCGCGGCTATCTGGGTGTCGGCCCGCAATCGCTTGACGATGACAGCGCAGCCGCCCTTGGGCTGCCCAAGAATAGCGGTGAAATCATCCGCAGCGTTGCGCCGGGCGAACCTGCCGACAAGGCAGGCATCAAGGTCGGCGACGTTGTCGTCGGCATTAACGGCAAACCAGTGACGCAGGATGCCTCGCTCAGCTATCTGGTGGCGAATGAAACACCGGGGTCGCGCGTCCCTATCGAGCTAATCCGTGCCGGCAAGAAGATGACCGTTTCGGTTCTGATTGGCACGCGGCCATCCGAAGATGCGCTGCAAGCTTCAGTGGGTGGTGACGGCGAAGATGGCATGAGCCAACCCGATACCGAAGGCCCAGCCTCGCCAATCGCCAATAAGCTCGGTCTCGCCGTCGTCCCGCTGACCCCGCAAATCGCGCGCAATATCGGCGTCGATTCAACCGTGACCGGGGTTGTTATCAGCGGCACCGACCCATCGAGCGATGCCGGGCAAAAGCTGAAGCGCGGCGACGTGGTCGTCTCGGCCAATGGGACCCCGGTCGCCACGCCCGATGCGCTTGCGGCAATTGTTGCTCAGGCGGTCCGTGACGGTCGCCCGACCGTGCTGCTCTATGTGCAGCGCCAGCGGCTGCCGGGTGCCTTTGTACCGATCAAGCTGAAAAAATAAGCCATTTGCCGATGGTTTATCGATGCCGCCCGGTCAGTAATGACCGGGCGGCATTTTCATATCTTGCCGTGATCCCCGCAAACGCGCGATAGCGGCGCCAGAGCCTGGGGAGAGTGATATGGCGGACGGCAGCATCTTCATCGGTACCGGCGGCGGTAAGCCACAAGCGCTCGACCTTAAGCGCGCCAACCGCCACGGTCTGATCGCGGGGGCCACTGGCACCGGCAAGACGGTGACGGTGCAGGGCATTATTGAAGGCTTCTCCGCCGTGGGCGTTCCCTGCTTCGTCGCCGATGTGAAGGGCGATCTCGCTGGCCTCGCTATGGCCGGTTCCCCAACCGCCAAGATGCACGAGATCTTCGCCGCCCGCGCCAAAGAAATTGGCTATGAGGGCTGGGCCTATACCGACACCCCCGTGCAATTCTGGGATTTGTTCGGCGAAAAAGGCCATCCCGTGCGCACCACCGTGAGCGAGATGGGACCGTTGCTGATTGCGCGGCTGATGGACCTGAACGAGGTGCAGGAAGGCGTGCTGACCATCGCCTTTACCGTCGCCGACAAGGAAGGCCTGTTGCTGCTCGATCTCGATGATCTGCAGGCGATGCTCGCGCATTGCGCCACCCGCGCCGATGAACTGACGACGACCTATGGCAATATGTCCAAGGCGAGCATCGGCACGATTCAGCGCTCATTGCTGCAGTTGCGCGCTCAGGGCGGCGAGCATTTCTTTGGGGAGCCCGCGCTCGCGATGGCCGATTTCATTGGCTGTGACGACAAGGGCCGGGGCATCGTCAACATCCTCGCCGCCGATAAATTGATGCAGAGCCCGAAACTCTATTCCACCTTTCTGCTTTGGCTGCTGAGCGAGCTGTTCGAACACCTTCCTGAGGTTGGCGATCCCGATAAACCGGTGCTGTGCTTCTTTTTCGATGAAGCGCATTTGCTGTTCAACGATGCGCCCAAGGCGCTGCTCCAGAAGATCGAACAAGTCGTCCGGCTGATCCGGTCGAAGGGCGTGGGCGTTTACTTCATCACCCAAAACCCGATCGATATCCCCGACACGGTCGCCGGCCAGCTCGGCAACCGCGTCCAGCACGCATTGCGCGCCTTCACCCCGCGCGATCAGGCAGCGGTCAAATCGGCGGCGACTACCTTCCGCGCCAATCCCGGTGTCGATGTCGAAACCGTGATCACCGAGCTGAAGGTCGGCGAAGCGTTGGTCTCCCTGCTGCAACCCGATGGCGCACCATCGCCGGTTGAACGCACCCTGATCAAGCCGCCTGCGACCCGCGTCGGCCCGCTCGACGCCAAGGAACGCGGCGTGATGATCGCCACCGATGCCATTGGAGAGAAATATGACACGCTGATCGATGCGGAGTCAGCCGAAGAATTGCTCGCGACAAAGGCTGAAGAAGCCTCCGCTGCCGCCGCTGAAGCCAAGGCCGCAACGGAGGCAGAAAAGGCTGCCGCGCTCCAGGCAAAGGTCGATGCGCGCGCCGCCAAGGATGCTGAACGCGCCCGCATTGCCGCCGAAAAGGAATCCGCCCGCCAGGCGCGCGAAGCCGAACGCGCGGCCGCCAATAACCCCTGGAACAAGATCGCCGCCGCCGCGACGCACACCGCAACCACCACCATCACCCGCACCGTCGCCAATGAAGTCGCCAAGCAAGTGTTCGGGACGAGCAGCAAGCGTGGTTCGAGCAGCGGCGGGTTGATCGGCGGGCTGGTGCGCGGCGTGCTGGGCGGATTGTTCAAAGGACGGTGATCGCCGGATGCCTGTAGGGCGCACCCGACAATCGGAGAGCAGTCGCGATGGCGGACGTGCGATATGATCGGATCGGGATCGACTATGCAGCACAGCGTAGGCCCGATCCTCGAATTGCCAGCGCCATTCATGCGGCGCTTGGGTCGGCGGAGACGATCGTCAATGTCGGTGCCGGAACTGGGTCTTATGAGCCGCTCGGTCTGCACGTAACCGCCATCGAACCGTCTTCAGCGATGATCCGCCAGCGCACGGCGTCGGCTGCTCCCGTCATCCAGGGATGTGCTGAGCAATTGCCGTTCGCGGACAACAGCTTTGATGCGGCGATGGCAATTCTGACGATCCATCACTGGGCAGATAAGGCGGCTGGCTTGAGCGAACTGCGTCGCGTGACGCGCGGTCCTATCGTCCTGCTCACCTTTGATCCCGCCGAGCGGCCCTGGTTGACTGATTATCTGCCGGCACTGGCGACATTGGACGATGTTCGCATGCCTGTCATGGCCGATTATCAGCATTGGCTGGGGCCCGTGACGGTCACCACGGTGCCCGTGCCGCATGATTGCACCGACGGCTTCCTCTACGCCTATTGGCGGCGCCCCTCCGCCTATCTGGACCCGGCGCTGCGCTCGGGCAGTTCGTCGTTCTGGGCGATTGAAGACGCAGAAGAACGGTTGGGCCGGTTAGCGCAGGATCTGGAAAGCGGTGAATGGGCGCGCCGTTACGCCCATCTCCTGACGCTTGATGCTTATGACGCCGGCTACAGGCTGGTCGTAAGCGGTTGATGGATTAACGGTGGCAGATAGATCGGGGCACCGCTCCCCATAGAAGCGGTGCCCCGGTCAGCCGCTTAGCGGCAGCGGATTTGCTGGCTATTCCGGTCGATGGCCTGGCCCGCAACTGCACCCAGCACACCGCCCAGAATCGTGCCGACCGCGCGCGAGCGGCCACCATCGATCACATTACCAAGCACGCCGCCGCCAACCGCGCCGACGATCAGGCCCGTGGTGCCGTCATTGCGGCGGCAATAATAGCGGTCATCGGTGCCGCGATAGACGCGATCATCGGCAGAAAGAACGCGCTCCTGGTAATTGGGCCCATCGCGATAATAGCGGGCCGGATCATAGCCATTTTCATCCCGATCGGCGTAGCGCGGATCATTGGAGCGCTGATCATTATACCGTGGATCGTTATAGCGTGGATCATTGTATCGCGGATCGCGATAGCTCGATCGATTGTTGCGCGCCGCCTGGTAGCGATCAAATTCAGTGCGAAAAATCTGCATTTCGTTCTGGAAGCGCTGCTGCGCGGTGGAAAATCGCTGCTCCTCCTGCGCGGTCTGGGCAAGCACGGGCGTGGATAGCGCCATACACGACGTGGCGATAAGGGCGGCTAGACGGGTAAAGCGGGGCATCTCGGTCTCCTTTGATTGTTGAAGCCTAACTACCGAAACTGGCGAAACGTTGCATGAACGAAATTACCCGCTGCCGTTCATCGGGCCGATCAATCGCATCCCGCATCCATCGCGCCGTTCTGGGCCCTTGGGCGCATCGTGGACATAGTCAGGTCGAGATTGAATAGGCGCCTTCACCGGCCACCGGGACCGGGCCTATTTAGCCGGGCTGGCATCCGGCCCTGTCCAAGTCCAGGCGACGATCTTCCAGCCATTAGCCTGCTTCTTGAGCGCATAGGTCATCTGCGCGGATTCGGCCATCGCCACCCCCTTCAGCGTGTAAGTATAGGTCGACGGCACCACGACATAAGCACGATCGCCCGTGACGAGCTCGCGCGTGACAACGCCCAACACCACCTTGGGATTGGTCAGCCCCTTGGCGGCGGCGTCCTTGTCAAAATCGGCTGCCCAGCGCTTCAGCACATCATGCCCGCCCCAGAAATGCGGGGCGAATTCGTCGGTGATATGCGCATCATCGGCATGGGTTGCAGCGGCGGCAGTGATGTCGCCCTTATTGAAGGCTTCGACGAACTGATAGATTGGTGCCTCGAGAGCGGCATCCTTGGCCAGTGCCGGCGCACCCCAGAACATCATCACACCGGCGGCTGCAATCATGGCGCTTTTCATCATATCCCCCTAAAAATCATGCGGTGCATTGCTCGCAGCGATACCACTCCGGCGCTCCTCTGCGAAGCGAAACACGGCTACATATGGCTGAGCAGCTTCTTGATCGGGATGAACGCAAAAGCGATCGAACTGTCAGCAACGCCGTAGGGCAGGAACAGTGTTTCGCCGTGCCGCATCGCCCCGCAGCTATAGACGACATTGGGGACATAGCCCTCGCGATCCTGATCGGCAGCAGCGAGGATCGGCTCGCGGGTGCGCCCGATCACCTTTGATGGATCGGCCTTGTCGAGCAACACGGCGCCAATCGAGT
>JAIERC010000397.1 GCA_019747165.1 Sphingomonas sp.
ATGCCGATGATTATGCCAGCCATGAGGAGCAGCGCGGCAAGGAAAAGGTGACGATCAACGACACCGGATCGCGCCCTATTCTTGCTGCCAATCAGGGCGCGGCGATCAGCATCGGGTTGCCTGGCAAGGGCAAGGATTTCGAAGTCGTCGGGATTCCGCTCACCAAGCCGGGCTTTTACGTGGTCGAGCTTGCCAGCCCCAAACTCGGCCAGGCGCTGCTGGGTCGTGCCGCGCCGCGCTATGTCGCCAGCGCCGCCCTCGTCACCAACATGGCGGTGCACTTCAAATGGGGCCGTGATCGCAGCCTCGCCTGGGTCACCGCGCTTGATAGCGGCAAGCCCGTCGGCAATGCCGAAGTCCACGTGACCGATAGCTGCACCGGCAAGGTGCTGGCGCGCGGCGTGACCGACAAGAGCGGCGGGCTGTTCTTCCCATCGGGCCTGCCGACGCCCGAAACCTATAGCGATTGCGGCAACGCGGGATCGTCCCACGCGCTGATGGTATCAGCCCGCAAGGACGATGATTTCAGCTTCACGCTCACCGATTGGGGCGAAGGCATCCGCCCCTATGATTTCGATCTGCCCTATGGCTATTCGGCGCAGGACGATATCGTCCACACCGTGTTTGATCGCGCGCTGGTCCGCCAGGGCGAGACGATCAACATGAAGCATATCGTCCGCAAGCCGATAACGGGTGGGTTTGCTGCCGGCCCCGCCTTCACCGGCACATTGCGTCTGTCACACCGCGGGTCCGACACGCAATTTGATCTGCCGTTGACGATTGATGCCAATGGCGTCGGCGAAACGAGCTGGAAGGCACCGCAAGGCGCGCCGATGGGCGATTATGATCTGCAGATCATTGCCAAGACGGCGGACGGCGACAAGACGATCTTTACCAACCAGTCGTTCAAGGTTGACGAGTACCGGCTGCCAACCATGCGGGCCAGCGTCAGCGGCCCCAAGGAAGCGGCGATCCGGCCTAAGACACTGCCGGTTGATCTGTTTGTCGGCTATCTTTCCGGCGGCGGCGCATCGCGGCTGCCGGTCGAAGTGCGGGTTGGCTGGTTCGGCAGCATCGGCACCCCCAAAAACTACGAAGCCTATAGCTTTGGCGGCAAAGCAGTGACTGAGGGCGTCAAGCCGATGAACGGCGATGGCGAGGAAGAACAGACTCCCTTGCCGCCAACCCAGACCCTGCCCGTCACCCTGGGGACGGATGGCACGGCGCGCACGGGGATTGAGATACCACAATCACTCGATGGGCCAGCTAATATGCTGGTCGAGATGGATTATCAGGATGCCAATGGCGAAGTGCTCACCGCTTCGCGCAGCATCCCGATTTATGATTCAGGTGTGCGGATCGGCATCAAGACCGATGGCTGGCTGATGAAGCAGGACGATTTGCGCCTGCGCCTGGTCGCAGTCGATACGGACGGCAAGCCGATCGCCAACCAAAAAATCACGGTCGCGCTGTATAATCGGGAGATTTTGACGGCGCGGCGTCGGTTGATCGGCGGCTTTTATGCCTATGACAATCAGATGAAGACCACCAAGCTCAATACTAGCTGCACCGTGACCACGGATGCGCAGGGACTGGCACTATGCGCGATCAATCCTGGTGTATCGGGCGAAGTCTATGCCGTGGCGACGACCACGGACGCTGCGGGCAATCTGGCACGCAGCACCCAATCGGCATGGCTGGTGGGCGATGATGATTGGTGGTTTGGCGGCGATAATGGCGATCGGATGGATCTAATCCCCGAACAGCCCGAATATAAAGCGGGCGAAACCGCCAAATTCCAGGTCCGCATGCCCTTCCGCGAAGCTACCGCGCTGGTGACGGTTGAACGGGAAGGCGTGCTGTCCAGCTTTGTCACGCATCTGAGCGGCAAGGACCCGGTGATTGAGGTCGCGATGCCGGGCAGCTATGCCCCCGACGTCTTCGTCTCGGTCATGGCGGTGCGCGGTCGCGTCCAGCCCGGATTTTGGGACTGGCTAAGCGATATCGGCGCGATGATGGGGATCGTCGCCAAGCACGAACCCACGCCCGAGCCGACCGCCCTGGTCGATCTCAGCAAGCCCGCCTACCGGATCGGCATTGCCAAGGTAAAGGTCGGCTGGGACGCCTATCGCCTCGGCGTGACCGTCAAGGCGGATCGCGAACGCTATGCCGCGCGCGACGTGGCCCAAGTCGATGTCGATGTGAAAATGCCCGATGGCAAGCCCGCAGCAAGCGCCGATGTCGCCTTTGTCGCGGTTGATCAGGCGCTGCTCCAGCTCGCCCCCAATGACAGTTGGGACGTGCTGAGCGCGATGATGGGCGAACGCTCGCTCTCCGTTCTCACCTCAACCGCGCAGACCCAGGTCGTTGGCAAGCGCCATTATGGCAAGAAGGCGGTCGAAGCGGGCGGCGGCGGTGGTGGCGATCTCTCGGGGCTCAACCGTGAGAATTTCCAACCCGTGCTGCTGTGGAAGGGCCATGTCGCGCTTGACGCCAATGGCCATGCCCGCGTGCCCGTCGCGCTCAATGACGCGCTGACGTCGTTCAAACTGGTGGCGATTGCAACCGAAGGCGCGCAACTCTTCGGCACGGGCGAGGCCGATATCCGCGCGGCGCAAGACCTGAGCATCTTTGCCGGCATTCCGCCCTTGGTCCGCACCGGTGACCAGTTCGGCGCGGTGTTCACGCTGCGCAATGCCTCCGACAAGCCGATGACGGTCACCGCGACCGTCGATCTGATGCCGCGCGTCGCTACCGGCAAGCCGCTGACGGTAACGATCCCGGCAGGGGGAGCCGCCCCCGTGGCGTGGAATTTGACCGCGCGCGAAGGCCTGAACAGCCTGCGTTGGCAGGTGTCCGCAAAAAGTGCTGACGGCAAGGCGGTCGACCGGATCACGGTTGATCAGCAGATCGTGCCAGCGGTACCGGTCGAAGTTTGGGCGGCCACGCTCGCTCGGGTCGAAGCAGCGACGTCGATTCCGATCGCTGCCCCGGCGGGGGCTCTGCCGGCGCGTAGCAGCGTCGATATCCGGCTGGCTGATACGCTCGCGCCGCCGCTCGCCGGGGTCCGCAGCTACATGACTGCCTATCCCTATAATTGCTTCGAACAGCGGCTGTCGCGGATCGTTGCGCTTGGCGATGTCGCAGGCTGGACCGCGCTGGCCGGCGATATCCCCACCTATCAGGCGCCCGATGGCCTGCTGCGCTATTGGCCTTCGGACAGCCTGGAAGGGTCCGAAGCGCTGACCGCATATGTGCTGTCGATCACGTCGGAGGCTGGCCTGCCAATCCCCGACGGGCCGCGGGCACGGATGATCGAGGGGCTGAAGGCGGTGGTCAATGGCCGGGTCCGGCATGAGGATTATGGTGACGTCCGGCTGCAACGCATCGCCGCCTTTGCCGCACTCGCCCGCGCCGGTGCCGCCACCCCGGCGATGCTCGGCCAGATTGGCCTGGCCACCAATGAAATGCCGACCGCCCAATTGGCTGATTATCTGGTCGGGCTCGACAAGCTCCAGGGTCTTGCCAATGCCCCGGCGCTGAAAACCGCCGCCCAGGCCGAATTGCGCAAGCGGCTGGTCTATGAAGGGACGCGGCTTGATCTGAGCGACCAGTCAAGCGCTGCCTGGTGGCTGATGTCATCGGGCGACGAGGGCGCAATCAAGGCTTTGGTGTCCGTGCTCGGTCGGCCCGGTTGGCAGGATGATGCGCCGCGGATGATGGTCGGCGTGGCGCTGCGCCAGTCGCGCGGCCATTGGGATACCACCACCGCCAATGCCTGGGGAGCGATTGCCGCCCGGAAATTTGCGGGCGTCTATCCGGCTGAAGCGGTTGCCGGCGTGACCACGGCGTCGATCGGGAGCACGACGCTTACCCGCGCTTGGCCGCTTGCCGAGCCGTCACGCTTCGTCAGCCTGCCGCTGCCGAGCACGCCAGCGCCGCTGAAACTGACGCAGAGCGGCGGGGCGGGGCCATGGGCGATGGTGTCGGTGTCGGCCGCGGTGCCACTCACCAAACCGCTCAACGCCGGATACAAGATGACCAAGTCGGTCGCGGTGGTGCAGGCGCGCAAAGCGGGCGTGCTGACTCGCGGCGATGTGCTGAAGGTGACGATCACCGTCGATGCCTCAGCCGAGCGCAACTGGGTCGTCGTGAGCGATCCGGTGCCAGCGGGGGCGACGATCATTGGCGATCAGGGCGGGCAATCCTCGCTGTTGGCGCAGGTCACGGGCAATGCAGGCGTCTCGCCCAGCTACGTCGAACGCGGTGGCGCGACTTGGCGCGGTTATTTTGCCTGGGTGCCGCGTGACAGCTTCACGGTGAGCTATACCGTCAGACTCAACGGATCGGGCCGCTTCAATCTGCCACCGACCCAGGTCGAGGCGATGTATTCGCCCGCGATCCGCGCCGCCCTGCCCAACGCACCAGTTACGGTGCTGCCGAATTGACATGAACTGGCGTTGAGATGGAATGGCGAGGTCGATTGCGGGCGATGCTGGCTAACCAGCCCGATCGGCTTTGGGCGGTTACCATTGCCTGGATAAAGGCGCGGCGGAAGACCGATTATGCGCTGGGCGGGCTGGTACTGCTGGTGTTGGCCGGGATGGTGCTTGATTATGCCACCCAGCCGCCACCGCTGCCGGGCTATGCGCAGGTGCGCCGCGCCTGGAAGCCCTCCGAAGCCTGGCTCTATGCCCGCGACGGCACGTTGATCGACAGTGCACGCGTCAATTTCGCGGCGCGGCGGCTAGCCTGGACACCGCTCGACCGGGTTTCGCCGGCCACTCGTGACACGCTGCTCGCCGCCGAGGACAAACGATTCTATGGCCATGGCGGGGTTGATTTTCTGGCCTTGGCCGGGGCAGTTCGCGATCGGTTGCAGAACAAGCATGGGCGCGGGGCAAGCACGCTGTCGATGCAGCTTGCGGGCTTTTTGAGCACCGATCTTGCTGCGCCCGGCGCGCGCGGCTGGCGGGACAAGCTGCGTCAGATACGCGCGGCCTGGGCGCTTGAGCGCAGCTGGCGCAAGGACCAGATTTTTGAGGCCTATCTCAACCTGGCCGGGTTTCGCGGCGAGGCGCAGGGCATTGGTGCGGCAGCGCTTGGCCTGTTCGGCAAGACCCCGGATGCACTGTCACGCGATGATTCGCTGTTGCTGGCGGCATTATTGCCTGATCCGCAGGCACGGCCCGACCAGGTCGCTCGGCGCGCTTGTGCTTTAGCTCATGCCTCGGACTGCACCCGGTTTGACGGTGCCGCCTGGTCGATGCTCGGCCCGGCGCGCAGCCTGGCGCTCGATCCGGGACTGGCCCCGCATCTCGCCAGCCGATTGCTGACCCAGGCTGGCCTAAAGATCACAACGACGATTGACGCCCAGACGCAGCGGATCGCGATCGCTGCCCTTGTCCGGCAGTTGCGCGGGCTGGGCGGGGCCCGCGCCCGTGACGGCGCGGTGGTGGTGGTCGATAATGAAAGCGGCGATGTACTCGCTTATGTCGGCGGGGTTGGCGGTGCCTCTACTGCTGCCGCCGTCGATGGCGCGGCGAGCTATCGCCAGGCCGGGTCGACCCTCAAGCCGTTTCTCTACGCCGATGCGATCGAGAAGGGCTATCTGACTGCGGCGTCGATCCTCGACGATTCACCTGTTCAGCTCGACACCGCTTCTGGCCTTTATGTGCCGCAAAACTATGATCGCGATTTCAAGGGTCCCGTCTCGGCCCGCAGCGCGCTAGCGGGGTCGCTTAACGTGCCCGCGGTCCGCACTCTGCTGCTTGTCGGCGTCGAGCCGTTTCGCGATCGACTGTGGGACACCGGCTATCGCGGCTTGACCGAGGATGGCCCATATTATGGCTTTTCGCTCGCGCTCGGCTCGGCTGAAGTGACCCTAATTGAGCAGGTTGCGGCCTTTCGGTCGCTTGCGCTTGGCGGGCGTTGGTCGGCGCTGCGGCTGACGGCCACCGATAGGCTCGCGCCCCCACGCGCCATCACCACCCCGGCTGCTGCCTGGATTGTCAGCGATATGCTGGCTGATCCCAATGCCCGGGCCGGCACCTTTGGCCTTGATAGCGCGCTGCGCCTGCCCTTTTGGGCAGCGGTGAAGACCGGCACGTCAAAGGGCCTGCGCGACAATTGGTGCATCGGTTTTTCAAAGCGCTTTACCGTCGGGGTCTGGGTCGGCAATCTGGAGGGCGATCCGATGCGCGCCGTATCGGGCACCAGCGGTGCCGCTCCGGTCTGGCGCGATGTCATGCTGGCAATCAACGCGCGCGGCAGCGGGCCGCCCGCAATGCCCCCTGGCATCGAGGCGCGCCAGATCAGCTTTGGCGGTGCCATCGAACAGCCTCGGCGCGAATATTTTCTGATCGGCACCGGCCAGACGCGCATCGCCGGCGCGCCCGATACCGCACGGCGACCGCGAATCACCAATCCTGTTGCCGGCAGCGTCTATGCGCTCGATCCCGATATCCCGATTGGTCGCCAGAAACTGGCGATTGGCGTGTCGGGGGCGACAGCGGCACATCGGTTAGAGCTCGACACCAAAGATCTGGGCGCGGCAGACGGGCATCCCCTGGTGCTGGCGGGGCCGGGGCGGCACCGGCTGCGGCTGATCGATCTGAGCGGGCGCGTGGTTGATCAGGTGATCTTCACGATGCGCTAAGGCTGGTATTGCAGGCATGAAAAGGCCAGCACGGCTTTCACGCCACGCTGGCCTTTTCGGTAAGGTATTATCGCACCGTTAGAAGAAGAAACCGCGATAGACGTCGACCACGACGCCCCGGCGCGTATCAATCAACATCACGTCGTTATAGTGGCGCACCCAACGATTATAG
>JAIERC010000288.1 GCA_019747165.1 Sphingomonas sp.
TCATCGCGGCTTCGAGCGCGGCGACGGACTTGTCGCGGCCAACAAACAGCGGCACGATCATATTCGGGAACACGACAATGTCGCGAAGCGGCAATACGGGATAGGTCTTGGTCATGCAGTCTCCGGCGGCGGCCAATCGGGACGCCAATTATGCGTTATATGGGGATGGTCACCGTTCCATCAATCGGCTTATGGCAGGATTTGCGATGCTGGCGCTGATTGCTGCCGCACCGCCGCGCAAAGGCGAGCCGCCGATCACGACACAGACCCAGAAATCCGGGGGCGTGGTCGATCCCGATCAGGCCAAGCTCGATTTTGAAAGTGCCGATCTCGCCATTGAGGTTTTCCCTGACAAAGAAGCAATTTCGGCCACGGCGACATTGGTTTTCAGGGCCAAGGCGGCACTTGACCGGTTGGTGATTGACCTCGATCGCAATCTGCCCGTCTCGGCCATCGATATTGATGGTAAATCCCTTTCGTCAAAAGACTGGCGAAATCCGCAGGGCGAATTGGTGATCACCCTGCCGTACAGCTTGGCTGCCGGCAACCATGTGACCGCACGGATCGCCTATGCTGGCACGCCGCATGTCGCGGTTCGGGCACCATGGGACGATGGTTTTGTCTGGGCAAAAACCAAAAATGGTCAACCCTGGATAGCCTCCACGGCGGAGGGCTATGGCTGCGACTTGTTCTGGCCCTGCCTCGATTTCCCGACAGGGGAGCCCGGTCAGGTAACGCTGCACATTACCGTGCCAAAAGGGCTTTCGGCGCCCGCCAATGGGGTATTGCTGCGGACAGACACGCTCACCAATGGCCGGACAACCTGGCACTGGCGGATCAAGCACCCGAATACCTATGCCATCGCCCTCACCATCGGGCCCTATGCGGTTCTGACCGGCAAATACAAAAGCCGCTTCGGTAACGAAATTCCGTTATATTACTGGTATTTACCGGGCGAAAAGCAGCGGGCCGAGGCACTTTTTGCGGAATTCGCGCCGACGCTCGATTTTTTCGAAAGTGTGATTGGGCCTTACCCGTTTGCGGATGAAAAGCTCGGCGTGGTCGAAACCCCACATCTCGGCATGGAACACCAGACGATCAACGCCTATGGCAATGGCTATGCCAAGGCGATTGAGGGGTTTGACTGGCTGTTCCAGCACGAATTGTCGCATGAATGGTTCGGCAATCAACTCACGGCAGCGAACTGGGACGATTATTGGCTGCATGAGGGCTTTGGCAGCTATATGCAGCCGCTCTATGGCCAATGGCGTGAAGGCGAAGCGCGTTACGCCACCATGCTTGATGCCCAACGCGGCAAGATCGAAAACCGCGCACCGCTGATATCAGGCACCATCCGCACCGAGGAAGATGTCTATGAGGCTGCCAATGGCGGCCCGGCGGGCGATATTTATTACAAGGGCAGCTGGACGCTCCACACCCTGCGCTGGCTGATCGGTGACGCAGCCTTTTTCGAGGCCACGCGGCGGCTGGTCTATGGGCGGCCTGATCCAAAACCGGGCAATTTCACCCCGCGCTTTGGATCAAGCCGCGAGTTCGAAGCCTTGGTCGCGGCGGTAACGGGCAAGGATTATCACTGGTTCTTCGACGCTTATTTGCGCCAAGCGCCGCTGCCAGACTTGATCAGCACGCCACGCGATGACGGCCTGGCCCTGGCGTGGAAACTGCCCGCCGATCTGCCCTTCCCGATGCCGATTGAGGTAAAGGTCAACGACGCAATTACCCGGGTCGACATGACCGATGGACATGGCTGGATCGCAGTGCCCAAAGGCGCGCATGTCGTGATCGATCCGATGGCGCGAGTGCTGCGGCGTTCGGTGGCAGTGGAGGCGATGCAGGCCTACCACAAGGAGCGTTCTGGCGGCGGTTCGTAAGCACTGATTGCGCGCCCCGCTGATCAGGTGTATCGCTATTGTAACACAGATAGGAACCGAAGCGATGTTGCCTCCCAGTGATCCCGTAGGCCTGCCGGGTCTAGCCGCGCTCGGCTTTGGTATTGCGCTTTTTGCTATTGCGCTGCTGAGCGCACGATTGCGCGCGCGACGTGACGCTGCTGAACGGGGCGGCATGCGGGCTAATAGCTCCATCCTGTGGATCGCCCTGCAAGGTGTTGCGATCGGCCTGGCCGGCTTTGGCCCGATCCGGATGGTGCTCGATCCACTCTCGCCACCGGCATTGGTCGCGGCGGCGATAACCCTGGTACTGATGCTGGCCGCCGTTTTCCTGTTCGATTGGTCGTCACGGGCGATGGGAAGAAACTGGGCGCTGGTCGCCCGCACTCGGGCCGATGCCAGCCTGGTGACGACGGGGCCGTTTGCCTATGTCCGAAACCCGATTTACGTCGCGCTCGGCCTGTTCATGGTCGCTATGGCGATTGCCTATGGCCACACGCGGATGCTGATTTTCGCGATGCCGCTTTTCGCGCTTGCCACTTGGATGCGCGTGTCGCTGGAAGAAAAGCTGCTCCGGGCTGAATTTGGCGCGACCTATGACGCCTATACCAAGCAGGTGAAGCGATTTGTGCCGGGTCTGCTCTAAAGGCCGGGGTGACGCCACCCGCATGACCCTGCTAAGCCCATGTCATGTCTGTCTCTGCCAAGATTTGTGGACTCTCCACGGCTGAAACGCTCGATGCCGCGGTCGCGAACGGCGCGGCCTATATAGGCCTGCTCTTTTATCCGCCCTCGCCGCGCTATGTCGCGCTTGGCCAAGCCGAGGCGCTGGCGATGCGCGTGCCCGATCATGTTGGCCGGGTTGGCATTTTTGTCGATCCCGATGATGCCTTGGTCGATGCCGCCAGCGCTGCGGGGAAGCTGACCGACCTGCAGCTGCACAAGGTCACCCCCGAACGCGCGGCGGCAGTGCGGGCGCGAACCGGCTTGTCGATCTGGGCAGCTGTCGCGGTGCGCGCACGCGCCGATCTTGATGCCGCGCGCGGCTTTTTGGGCGCAGCAGACCGGATCTTGTACGATGCAAAAACGCCCGAAAGCGCGGCCCTGCCCGGCGGGATGGGTGTGCGCTTCGATTGGGGATTGCTCGACGGGTTCAGCCACCCTTTGCCCTGGGCGCTATCGGGCGGGTTAGACGCCATCAATGTCAGCGATGCCGTCCGCCAGACCGGGGCGACGCTGGTCGATGCCTCATCGGGCGTGGAAACAGCGCCGGGCATCAAGGATATGGACAAGATCGCCCTGTTCCTTAAAGCCTGTGCCGCATTATGAACGCGCCCCTTTCCCCCGTCCCCAATTCCTTCCGCGCCCAACCGGATGAACGCGGCCATTTCGGCCAATTTGGCGGCCGCTATGTCGCCGAAACACTGATGCCGCTCGTGCTGGAGCTGGAAGCGGAATATAACCGCGCCAAGGCAGACCCCGCCTTCCACGCGCAGTTCGACGATCTGCTCGAACATTATGTCGGCCGCCCGAGCCCGCTTTATTATGCCGAGCGGCTGACCGAGGAACTGCGGAAAAGCGCCGAGCCCGGAATGGGCGCCCAAGTCTGGTTCAAGCGCGACGAACTCAATCACACCGGCGCGCACAAGATCAACAATTGCATTGGGCAAATCCTGCTCGCGATCCGGATGGGCAAGACGCGAATCATCGCCGAGACCGGCGCGGGCCAGCACGGCGTGGCAACCGCCACGGTCTGCGCGCGCTTCGGGCTCCCTTGCGTCATCTATATGGGCGCGCGCGATATCGAGCGGCAGCAGCCCAATGTGTTCCGCATGAAGCTGCTCGGTGCTGAAGTCCGCCCTGTGACGAGCGGTGCTGCGACGCTCAAGGACGCGATGAACGAGGGGCTGCGCGATTGGGTCGCGAACGTCCACGACACCTTTTACATCATCGGCACAGCGGCCGGCCCGCACCCCTATCCCGAGCTCGTGCGTGACTTCCAGAGCGTGATCGGCAAGGAAGCCCGGGCGCAGATGCTCGCCCGTATCAACCGCTTGCCCGATCTGCTGGTGGCAGCCATCGGTGGCGGATCGAACGCTATCGGCTTGTTTCACCCGTTCCTCGACGACCCCGAGGTCAAGATGCTCGGCGTGGAAGCGGCAGGCCACGGCCTCGACAAGGAACATGCGGCATCGCTCGCGGGCGGATCGCCCGGCGTCCTCCACGGCAACAAGACTTATCTGCTGCAGGACGAAGACGGCCAGATCACCGAGGCGCACTCGATCTCGGCGGGGCTCGATTATCCCGGTATTGGGCCGGAACATGCCTGGCTGAAGGATATTGGCCGAGTGGAATACTCTTCGGCCACCGATACCGAAGCGCTCGATGCTTTCCAGCTCTTGTGCCGGACCGAAGGCATCATCCCCGCACTCGAACCATCGCACGCCATCGCCGCTGTCGCGAAGATCGCGCCGACGATGCGCCAAGACCAGATCATTCTCGCGAACCTGTGCGGGCGCGGCGACAAGGACATCTTCACTGTCGCCGAGGCGCTGGGGACGGCGATATGATGCGCGACCTTCTCCCCACCCTTACCCGTCATGCTGAACTCGTTTCAGCATCTACCGCGCCACCACCCCGACCAGCCCGAGCGGAGAAATGGACCCTGAAACGAGTTCAGGGTGACTTTTGGGTTAGTCAGCGGCCAGGCAAGAAGGACATTTTCTCTGTCGTTGAAGCGCAGAGGGTAAGTTTATGAATGGGCGGAACAGAAGTGCCTTGGTCGACGCATCATTTTTCATGATTCCGTTTATCGCCATTATCGTCTTTCGGGACTGGTACGATGATGGCAAGATTGCAGCCGGCCCGGAATTTTTCGTCGTCTGCTTTGCGATGTTCCTTGGCGCTTGGTCTGCGTCGAGGCTGAGGAAAGTCGCGAATGACTAGCCGCCTCTCCGCCGCCTTTCCCGCCGACCGCGCCGCGCTCGT
Source organism: Sphingomonas sp. (assembly GCA_019747165.1). Lineage (GTDB taxonomy): Bacteria > Pseudomonadota > Alphaproteobacteria > Sphingomonadales > Sphingomonadaceae > Sphingomonas. The sequence goes on from JAIERC010000288.1 coordinate 4,899, forward strand.
CACCTTCGTGACAGCGGGTGACGGGCCCACGCCCGCGATCCTCGACGCGCTCGTCGATGGCGGCGCGGACGTCATCGAGCTCGGCATGCCGTTCACCGATCCGATGGCCGATGGCCCCGCGATCCAGGCCGCGAACCTGCGCAGCCTCGCCGCAGGCACCACGACGCGTGACATCCTCCAGATCGCCAGTGATTTCCGCGCCCGCCACCCGAATGTCCCGCTCGTCCTGATGGGCTACGCCAATCCAATGCTGCGGCGCGGCCCTGATTGGTTTGCCAACCAATGCGCCAAAGCAGGCGTAGACGGCGTAATCTGCGTCGATTTGCCACCCGAAGAGGATGACGGCCTTGGCCCCGAGCTTCGGGCAGCGGGCGTCGATTTCATCCGGCTAGCCACCCCCACCACCGATGCCGCGCGGCTCCCGGCCGTGCTCAATGGCGCGAGCGGGTTTCTCTATTATGTGTCGGTCGCCGGGATCACCGGGCTGCAACAGGCAGCGCAGACGTCAATCGAAGACGCGGTCGCCCGGCTAAAGGCACAGACTGACCTGCCCGTCGCGGTCGGCTTTGGCGTCCGCACCCCCGAACAGGCTGAGGCTATCGCCCGCGTCGCCGACGGGGTCGTCGTCGGATCGGCTATTGTCGAGATTATCGCCGAACACGGCGCTGGTGCGCCCGCCCCCGTAACGCGCTATATCGCTTCGCTCGATGCTGCGATCCGTACCGCAAGGAAGATACCCGCATGACCTGGCTCAGCAATGTCCGCAACGCGCTGTCGTTCGTCGTTCCCAAAAAGGAAACGCCCGACACGCTTTGGCACAAGTGCAAGGGGTGCGGGCAGCTGATCTTCGTCAAGGAATTGGAGGATAACCTCCATGTCTGCCCTAGCTGCGCGCATCATGAGCGCATTGGGCCCAAGACGCGCTTTGGCTACACCTTTGATGGCGGAGTCTACACCGCCCTACCACAGCCGCGCGTCCAGGAAGACCCGCTGAAATTCCGCGATACCAAGCGTTATGCCGATCGCATCAAGGCAGCGCGAACCGCCACCGGCGAAGGCGATGCCCTGGTTAATGCCCGTGGCAAGATCGGTGGCCGGTCGGCGATCGTCGGGGTGCAGGATTTCGCTTTCATGGGCGGGTCAATGGGCCTGGCGGTTGGCGAAGCGTTTGTTGCGGGCGTTGAGGCCGCCATTACTGATCATTGTCCCTATATCATCTTCACCGCCAGCGGCGGCGCGCGCATGCAGGAGGGCATCCTGTCGCTGATGCAAATGCCGCGCAGCACCGTGGCGATCCAGATGCTCCACGATGCCGGCCTGCCCTATATCGTCGTGCTGACTGATCCCACATCGGGCGGCGTGATGGCCGCCTATGCGATGCTAGGCGACGTGCAGATCGCCGAGCCCAAGGCGACGTTGGCCTTCACCGGCCGACGGGTGATTGAAAACACGATCCGCGAAAAGCTGCCCGATGATTTCCAGACATCCGAATATCTGCTCGCGCACGGCATGATCGACATGGTCAAACCGCGCAAGGAGCTGCCCGAGACGCTCGGCAAGCTGATCGAGTTTCTGTGCGTGAAACAGGCGGCGTAACAGCCTTCACGACAGCTCCATTCAGCCATGGCAGATAACGCCCGCTCTTCATCGCCTGAGGTGCAAGCGCAGCTCGACCGGCTTTGGGCGCTGTCACCCGGCGCCGATATCCTGGGGTTGGAGCGGATCACCGCGCTGCTCGACCGGCTTGGCAACCCACATCGCTCGTTACCGCCCGTGCTGCATGTCGCGGGCACCAATGGCAAGGGATCGACCTGCGCCTTTCTGCGCGCGGCGATCGACGCGGCGGGGCTGACCGCGCATGTTTATACCAGCCCACATCTCGTGCGCTTCAACGAACGCATCCGGTTGGCGGGTCGGCTGATTGACGATGCGCTGCTGGCCGCGCTGCTCGAAGAAG
>JAIERC010000196.1 GCA_019747165.1 Sphingomonas sp.
CGTGCGCATAGCCAAATACCGCCAGCCGATCGGGCTGGAGTTCAAGCGCGGTATCAATCGTCGCGGCCAGTTTGACGACCGTCTGGAACGGCAGGCCGTACATCAGATCAAAGTTGATCGAGTTCACCCCTGCCGCGCGCAGCTGCCCGACGGTGCAGGCGATCATCTCCACCGGCTGGACGCGGCCAATCGCGGCCTGAATATCAGGATCAAAGGTCTGCACGCCCAGGCTAACACGCGTCACCCCATTGCGACCCAGCGCCGCCGCCCATCGCCAATCAAAACCGCGAGGATCAATCTCCACCGACATCACAGGATCATCGAGCCGAAAGGCTTGCGACAAGCGCAGCATCAGCGTGTCGAAATCATGCGGATCAAGCGCATTGGGGCTGCCCCCGCCCCAGGCGATCCGCCGCACCCGACCGCGCCCGCCCAGCGCCTTGCCGACCAGTTCAATTTCCTCGATCAATCGGAGCAGATAGGCCTGGACGCGTTGGGTGCGGTTGGCCGCCCCGGTGTTGCAGCCGCAATACCAGCACAGCTCGGCGCAATAGGGGATGTGCAGATAGAGCGAGATCGCCTCATCCGCGCCGACGGTCGCCAGCGCCTGCGCCATGTGCGGCGGGCCGACGGCATTGTCGAACTCAGCGGCGGTGGGGAAGCTGGTGTAACGCGGCACCGGCTTGGCGAGCAGATCGGGATAATAAGGCCACATGCCAGCGTGATTGCATCCGGCGCAGCCTTGCGAATTGACCCTGGTCAAAGACCTTCACTTGGGCCGCGCGCAGCGCCGCGCTCAACGCCAGCGCGCCCGGCACGCAGACGGTAAAGACCCCGATCAGCCCGGTTGTGGTTGGTTTGGGGTTTGGCATTCGGCTTTAGAGTGTCATGACTTTGGATTGGACCACCCCAAACCCCGTTCGCCCTGAGCGAAGTCGAAGGGCATGCGAAGCGCGAGGGCTTCGACTTCGGCCATATTGGCCGAAGTTTATCCTGAGCGCCTGCCTTGCAGGCAGTCGAAGGGCTCAGCCCGAACGGGTATATAGTTGAAGCGACCGAACGTCATCACGCTCTAGGTACGAGCCGGATCGAGGCTTCAGGGGGCGGGCAGCAATGACCGCCTCTTTTTGAGGGGCTGATGGTTGGGGGCGGATTGGATGACCGGTTGCGCGCCTCACTGCGCCATTCAAATGATCCGACGACTGGCCTGGTAGCGGACGTTTATTGAGGCTGGGGTTCGGGTTGGGCCCGGATGCGAATGGTCACGAATGTTCGCACTGATGCGATGGTTTCGCCAGATGGACGTCAGGGGGCAACCCTTTGGCGAGGCAGCCAGTGCTTCCCAATGGCGAAGGTTAGACGGTCGACGGTGTGAAAGAGCGAGCGAAGTGTAGCACGACACGCTGTTGTAGGAAAGGATTGGCCGGTTTCGCCCCAAGCTCGGACGTTACTGCTTCTCCTGTGCAACCTTAAAAGCTGGCGTTATGGTTGCCGTAGATGAACGGCGGAGGAAGCAAGGGTGACAAAGCTTTTTTCAACGCTGCGGTACCGCGACCCAAGGGCGGCAATCGACTGGCTTGAGCAAGCGTTTCAGTTTCAGCGGCATTTTGTAGCTGAGGAGGCTGGCGAAGTCGTTCATGCTCAGATGCGGTTTGGCGACGACATGATCATGCTCGGTCCAGATCATGCCGACGATAAATATGGGATGCACAGTCCGCTTGGACTTAATGGCACCAATCAATGCGTCTACGTCGCTGTGGTCGGCGATCTTGACGAAGCGGCCGACCGCGCGCGGTCGGCCGGTGCAACCATTGTTACTCCGCCCTATGATACGCCTTACGGATCCCGCGAATTTAGCTGCAAAGATTTAGAAGGGCATGTTTGGTCGTTTGGCACATATGCTGGCGAACCCCTCGCTTAGCAGCCCTTCCTCCCCTAACGCCTCTTTTGATCAATAACGTCGGCAAAGCCGAGCAGAAAACGATTGTCCGCTTCGGCACTTTGTCATCGCAAAACCTTCCAGACCACTTCCCACCATCGCCCGCCGCCCCGCGCCTACGCCCCATCCTCATCATCATTCAAGATCCTGAGCGCGGCGCCATCCAAATCCTCGAACTGCCCCGACCTTGCCGCCCAGAAAAAAGCCGCCAGCCCCAGCAGCCCGAGCCCAAGCGCGACGGGCAGCAGCAGCGCGAGGATCGTCACTTGGCCGCCCCGCGCAGCCGCAGCGCGTTGGCGACCACGACCAGCGATGAGCCTGACATGGCGAGGGCCGCGATCAGCGGGGTGACCAGCCCGGCCATCGCCAGCGGCACCGCCAGGATATTATAGCCGATCGCGAGCACGAAATTCTGGCGCACCACCGCCATTGTCCAGCGCGCAGCGGCGATCGCGATCGGCACCGCGCCGAGCTTGTCGCCGAAAAAGACCAGATCGGCGGCGAGCTGGCCGACGTCGCTTGCCGTGGCGGGGGCCATCGCGACATGCGCGCGTTTGAGCGCGGGGCCGTCGTTGAGGCCGTCGCCGACCATCAGCACGCGCTTGCCGAGCGTTGCCTGACGCTCAATGAAGGCGAATTTGTCAGCGGGCGACAGCTTTGCCACGCCCATAATGCCCAAATGCCGGGCGAGCGCCGCCACCGGCTCGGCCCGGTCCCCCGACAGGAGCTGCGGGGCAAAACCCATTGCTTTGAGCCGCGCCATCACCGCTGGCGCATCGGCGCGCATCGCATCGGCGAAGGCGATGAGGTGGGGCGGACGGTTGCCCCAACGAAATACCGTGGCGACTTGCGTGCCGGTGGCGCCCGCGCCGACCCAATCGGCGCTGCCAAGCCGGGCCTGCTCGCCACCGATCATGGCCTCGACACCGAGCCCGGCATGTTCGACCAGCGCACTCGCCGGGGCGGCCGTCACGCACGCCAGTGCCTCGTGCACCGCCACGGACAGCGGGTGGCGGCTGGCCTCGGCTAGCGCCATCAGCGCCGCGCGATCGGTGGGGTCTTCGGGCATGCCGGAAATCGGCTCCAGCTTCGCCAGCGTCACGGTGCCGGTCTTGTCGAACAACACTGTATCGGCTTCGGCGAGGCGTTCGAGCGCTGACCCGTCCTTGATCAATATCCCGGCGCGCATCAGCGATCCCGCCGCCACGACTTGTGCGATCGGCACGGCGAGCCCGAGCGCGCAGGGGCAGGTGATGATCAGCACCGCCACCGCGATAATCACTGACTGATGCAGCCCTGCCCCGGCCAGCATCCAGCCGACAAAACTCAGCGCCGCCAGACTGTGGACAGCGGGCGCATAGAGCCGCGCGGCGCGATCAGCGATGCGGACATAGCGTGACTTGCCCTGCCCCGCATTTTCCATCAGCCGGGCGATATCAGCGATCACTGTATCCATGCCGACCGCGGTGACCTTGATCGTCAGCGGCGCATCGAGGCAGATTGTGCCCGCGAGGACCTTGTCGCCCGGCACCATATGTTCAGGCACGCTTTCGCCCGAGACGAGCGCGCGATCGACATGCGCTTCGCCCGCCTCAATCATGCCATCGACGCCGATGCGCTCGCCTGCCGCCACCAGCACCCGCATGCCCGGCGCAATTTCGCTGGCGAGGCGCATTTCAGTGGTGCCATCGGGGCGCAGCACTTGCGCCTGTCCAGGCACGCGGCGGAGCAAGGCCGCGACGCCATCCTCCGCCTTGGCGCGCATCATGCTGTCGAGCAATCGCCCGGCGAGTAGGAAGAACAACAGCATCAGCGCGCCGTCAAAATAGGCATGCGGTCCGCTGGTTGCGGTTTCGTAGAGGCTCATCGCGGTCGTCAACACGACGCCGATCGAGATCGGCACGTCCATATTGGTATGGCCGTGCTTCAGCACCCGCCACGCGCTGGTGAAGAAGGGCAGACCCGCATAGACGATCGCCGGAATGGCGATCAGTGCCGACAGCCAGTGGAACAGGTCGCGCGTCGCCCCTTCCGCGCCGGACCAGTTGGAGACCGACAACAGCATGACGTTCATGGCGGCAAAGCCCGCAACGGCAAGCGCCTTGGTCAGGCGGCGGCTTTCCTCCCGCCCCGGCTGGGTGTCCTGCGCGCTGGCGCGGTGCGTCTTGAAGCCAAGTTCGGTGATCGCGCCTTCGATCGCCGCGTCGGTCACGTCGGGCAGATGCACCACGCGCACCAGCTTGGCCCCGAAATTGACCCGCGCCTGGACAACGCCGTCAAGCTTGCCAAGCGCGCCTTCGATCCGGGCGATACAGGCGGCGCAGTGCATGCCTTCAACAATGAAGCGCGATTCGCTGGCCGCACGATCGGCGACGATGGGCATTGCGGCGGTCATGCCTGCACCTCATCCTCAAAGCGCGCCTTGTGCCCGGCGGTGATCAGTTCGATATGGAGCAGCCAGCGGCCGCTGGGCAGTGGCTGGTCAGCGACATGGTCAGTGGGGGTCCGGTGCAGCGCGATCCGTTGATCGGGCACGCGGCCCAGCGGATGGCGCGCGACAACGATCACCTGCCCGTCAAGCGGCATGCCCGATGCGTTGGTTGCGACGATATGCAGCCGCCCTTGCGCATCGACACGCGGCACGGCCTGCCAACCGAGCGCCTTTTGCGCGGCAGCGTCCTTCAGCCAGCCATTATAGCGCTGGCTGGCGACATAGCTGTTTTCCACGACCACGCCGCCAAAAGTGCCAATCGCATAGCGCGCCATGATGACATTGACGGCAAGGATAAGCCCGAAAAAGCTGATCATAATCGCTGCCATGTGCCAGCCGGTGAATTGACGGGTCATTCGGGATGCTCCTCGGTTTCGGGGCTGCCGAAGCGGGTGCCGTCGATGACGCTGCCGCCTTCCTTGTCGAGGGCGCGCAGGCGAATGGCGATATCGGCATGTTCCTCATGCTGGGCCGGGGCGGCGACGAATAGCTGCACCGGGCGCACTTGATCGGCATCGACATGGACACGGATCGACCGGGTCGCCGTCTGGCGATTACCAGCTTCAGTCCAGATCACACCCTGCGGCAGCCCCTCCAGCGAGACGGCGAAGTCGCGCGGGCGGTTTTCCATGTTGCGCAGCTTGACGGTGTAGCTGTTGCGGATCGTGCCGTCCGACAACCGCACCCATTCCGGATTGCGGCTCTGCGCCACTGACAGATCAAGCCGGGCGCGGTTGCCGAGCACAAACAACATGCCCAGCCCGATCCCGCCCCAGATCAGCGAATAGATGATCGTCCGTGGCCGCAGCACACGCTTGATTGGCGGCTTGGGGGTGCCGCCTGCCCGCGCGATCCGCTCATCGGCGTCGCTGGTATAGCCGATCAGGCGCGGCGGACGGCCGACCTTGGCCATCACTTCGTCACAGGCATCAATGCACAGGCCACAGGTGATGCAGCCAATCTGCGGCCCTTCGCGGATATCGATGCCGGTCGGGCAGACCGCGACACAGGCGTTGCAGTCGATACAGTCGCCGACCCGCGCGTCCGGGTTGGCGGCGAGTTCGGTCAAATCATGGGTCCGTTTCAACCCATGCGTACGTGGCTCGCCACGCCACGCCTTATAGGTGACGCCAAGCGATTGTTCGTCCATCAGCGCCGCCTGGATGCGTGGCCAGGGGCACATATAAATGCACACCTGCTCACGCATCAGCCCACCGAGCGCATAGGTGGTGAAGGTGAGGATACCAACGGTTGCATAGGCGACGAACGGCGCGGTGCCGGTGAAGATTTGATACGCCAAGGTCGGCGCATCAGCGAAATAGAAGATCCACGCGCCCCCGGTCGCCAGGGCGATCAGCAGCCAGATGCCATGCTTGGCCACCCGCTTACCGATCTTGGCCGCGGTCCAGCCCGATTTTTCGAGCCGGAACTGCGCGTTGCGATCCCCCTCGATCAACCGTTCGACATGGACGAACAGATCGGTCCACACCGTTTGCGGGCAGGCATAGCCGCACCAGGCGCGCCCGACTGCCGAGGTGACCAGGAACAGCCCGATCCCCGCCATCACCAGCATGCCGGTGACGTAATAAAATTCGTTGGGCCAGATCTCGATCGAGAACAAATAGAAGCGGCGATGCGCGATATCGACCAACGCCGCCTGATGCGGGGCATAGGGGCCGCGGTCCCAGCGGATCCAGGGCGTTAGATAATAGATCGCCAGCGTGACCGCCATGATCCCCCATTTGAGCCGCCGGAACGGGCCATTGACGGCCTTGGGGAAGACTTTGCGGCGCGCTTCGAAGAAGCGCTCCTGCTCGATCAGGTCTTTAGGGTCCGACATTGGCGGCCGTTTGCTGGATCGGTGGTGCCTGCGGCGCGGGGTTCGCCTCGCCGCCGCCCAGCGAATGGACATAGGTTGCCAGCATCTTGATCGTCACCGGATCGAGTTTCTGATTCCAGGCCGGCATGATGCCATAACGGGCATTGGTGATTGTCTCCGTCAGCGTCGCGCGGTCGCCGCCATAAAGCCAGATGGCGTCGCTCAGATTAGGCGCGCCAACCGCACGATTGCCCTTGGCATTGTCGCCGTGACAGACGGCGCAATTGGCCGCGAACAGCGCTCCGCCTGCCCGCGCATTGGCGCTCATCGGCTCCTGGCGGGAGACAGCGCGAACATAGGAGACGACCTGATCGATTTGGGGGGCGGTCAGAATGCCGTCCTTGCCGAAGGCGGGCATTTGCGACATCCGCGTCGCATCGTCGCCGGGGTGGCGGATACCGTGGAGGAGGGTCTGCTGCAGCGTGGCGAGATCGCCGCCCCATAGCCAGTCATCATCGTTGAGATTGGGATAGCCCTTGCTCCCCGCCGCACCCGATCCGTGGCACTGCACACAATTGATCTTAAACGCGGCGCGCCCGCCTTCTTCAGCCGCGCGGAGCAGATCGGGATGCGCCAGAATTTGGCCAATCGGCGTGCTGTCGATCCGCGCCAGCATCGGCCCCA
>JAIERC010000364.1 GCA_019747165.1 Sphingomonas sp.
GGAAAGGAACGGAAAGGGCCCAAAGCTCCGCTCTTAATCAGCGGGTCCTTGGTTCGAGCCCAAGTGCGTCCACCATATTTTTCGATGGTTTAGCCGAATCGAGTGGCGATGGTTCGCTTGTCGGGGTCACGGCGGGGATAGGTTTGGCCTGCCCCATGGGGCGGCATAGTCGTATGCCAATTAGACCCAATTCTGGCCACTCAGCGCGACGTCAGCGTCAGCGTAATTGAAACCAGACGTGGTATAGATGCCACTTTTGAGCTCGAGCTGGCCGATGGCTGACCGGCTTGTCCCGTCCGGCTCGATATCGCACCCTTCGACTCTTTCAGCCTGATTCATCGCGCGCAATCGGGATCATCAACTCGTTCCGGCGCAGAAACCAAAGCGTCCAGGGCGGATCATATTGCGCCAGTGAAGGTGCCCCGATCGGGTGCAAATGCTGCGCCTTGATGAAGCCCAATAAGATCTCAGTGTTCGTCGCGATAGCGCTCTGCCGCACCAGCCCGGCGAACCGCACGACTGCCATCCGCGCCGGCTCAACGGCTTGAAGCTGCACCTTGGGATTACTCGGCACTGGCAAAGTCTCGAGCGTCGAACCGCGCGGCATGATGAACCGGACGACCCAGTTGCCATTGCCGCCACTCTGCAAGACGGGGGCGGTCATCGCGATCTTCTCGCCGCCCGCAGCCGCCTGGACGACTGGCGCCGTCATGGCGATTTTCTGCTTGGTGGTATTGCCGCCAAAGATATAGCCCGCGAGGAGCCGAAACCCCGTGCTCGCGGCCTCCTTGCGGTCGCCCGCGACCGACACTTCGGCCACAACCAGCGCCGGATAATCGCGGACTTCGCAGTCACCTTTGGCGAGACTCACAGTGAAGGATGGTTCTTCGGTCGCCACGGCGCATGCTCCTAGCAGGCTGAGCCCCAGCATCAGGGCACAATGAAATGATTTCATGATATTCATTTGGCCGATTCGCTGGAGATCGTGCAAATCACACCAGTCAGCCGTGTTTGTCGGGTACATTGGCAGGCTGCACAGACCAATCCGCTGGATCGTCTTCCTTGTCGGCCATTGCGATGGATGCCGTCGACTGCACTTTCCCGGGTGCGTGATGCGCGGGTGCATAAATGGCATAAAGCTGCATCGGCGCTGTGCCGACATTCGTGATGTTGTGCCAGGTTCCTGCCGGAACGAGCACACACCACCCATCAGAGACTTTCTCGTCGAATGTGAGTTGGTCTTTCGCGGCCCCCATCTGGACGCGGCCATTGCCAGCTTCGAGACGGAGAAACTGGTCGGTCTGGGGATGCGCTTCCAGGCCAATGTCGCTGCCAACCGGGATCGACATCAAGGTCACCTGCAAATAGCGACCGCTCCACGCGACTGACCTGTAATCCGCATTTTGGGTTGTCGCACGTTCGATGTCGAACGATTGGAGCTTTGGACCAACGTCTTCAATCGATCCAGTCGTGCTTGCCATGGCGAAACTCCTGAAAGCTGCGACGATAATCAACAGCGTAACTGCGGTTCGCGATGAACTATTCTCGCGCCCGGTATCGATCCTTCTCGGCCGTCCGATCGATAAATCTACAACGCCGGAGTCGGCCGTTCGATCCGCTCTCTGCATGGCATTTGTGTGGTCATGATCGACCCTTAGGCGCCGGCGCGACCAATTGGTGGCTTTTGTTACCGTCGCTTTTCTCCGACAACGCCACGGATCGGGAGGCTGCAATCCGGAAGCGCCACCGCGACCTGCGCAGCGCTCGTCCGGCCCGAACAGCCCCACGCGTCTAGCGACGGTCGCTTGCCGACAGTCAAACGCGCATCACGGATTGCCCTGCCCCGACAAGACGGAGATCTGGTAGGCCGCGCGCGCATTTGCGCCAACCGGTCCGGCAAAGGCCAGGGCCTGGGAAAGCTGACGACCAGGCTCAAGCACGCCCTGGCGAAGGAAAACGCGGATATAAGGATCGCCAGAGGCCGTGCGCCCGCTGGCGTTGGTCAATTGGATGCCTTTGGATAGCCCCCGCACAATCACCAGCAGATGCGTGTCGACGACGGAGCCGCTCACATTGGTGAGTGTATATTGGTCCGCTTGTCGTTGTTCGTCGATGGCAGAGGCAACCAGCCTGACATTGAGTTTTGACGTTACGTCGAGGAATTCCAGCCCCTGATCGCGCCGAGCGAGGGGATCGTTGTCGTCGATTGCCAAGCCGCTTGGCATGAGGCCATCTTTGGCCCCCAATGCTGCCAGGTCAGGCCGGTATTTCGAATAGCCTAGATCGCGCGGGTTGGGCTGAAGCGTGTCGGTCCGTGATTTCGGATCATAGGTGACGAATGTCGGATCATAGAGTGCGTTTTCGATGAAGTCAGTGAGATCGTCGATCTGGCGCGGCGTAAGGCCAAGGCCCCTCGGATAACCGGGGCCGCGCGGATTGGTAAAGCGGGGCGACAGGGTGGCCGCTGCCCCGGCGGTGGGGTCTTGCGGTATCCCGGCGTTGAAATAATTGACCACGGATCGGACCGTAACGAACGATCCATTGTGGAAGAAATTGCCGCTGCCTTTCAGCTGGCGTAGCGTCATCGCGCGGAACTTGAACGCGTCCTGGGGTCGATGCGTCACTTCCTGGCGGCCATTATCCTCGGCATGATACGGGAACCCGTCCGCACCGAGACGCCGCCGGTTGAGCGTGCCCCTTGCCTGGGCGTTCAGCGCCTGAACCGGATGATCGCCGATGCCGATGTTGAAGAAATTCTCTTCCACGAAGCGCCCGACACCAGTGACATCGGGATCATTCGGTTGCTTGTTGAGCGCAGGGCCGCTGTGGCAGCCGGAACAGCCCGCGCCGCCGGCACCATTGGCGGCGGGCGTGAAGAACAGCTTTGCCCCGCGCAGTTGAGCGGGGGTAAGCGCCTGGTTGTCGCCGGCCAGGAACCGGTCAAACGGCGTTTCGCGCGTGATGATGGTGCGCAGGAACGCTGCCTGCGCCCGGAATTCGGTCTGATCGTTGATCAGTTTGGTCAAGTCCCCGCTGCTATCCGCCTCGGCGGCCTCTTGCGGGAAGGCATCGCGGAAAAGCTTGATGTAGGTAGGGTGCTTCAGCAGCGCCGCCGACTGGAAGTTCAGCATGCGATGCGCGTCCAGCAGCAACAGGGTCAGATTTTCGGGTGCTGGATCGCTGAACGGATTGAGCGAACCGGGTGTCGACTGGGATTCACCGCCAAAGCCGCCAAACAGCAAGCGGTTGTTGAAACCGGCACCGACCATATTGGGGGACAGGCGCCCGACGCTGTCCAGTTCATCGAGACGGCCGGTCTGGAGCAGCGCCTTTGGCTTGGGCTCGTGATAGAAAAGGGCGGGGGTCGTGATGACGCGACGACCGCTTGCATCGACAAAGATGTCGGTCAGTGTCGGCAACGCATCGACGAGCACGTCCCCGGCAAAAATCGGCGTAGGGCGAAGCTTGGTAAGGATCGCTTGTGGTCGTCGGCGAGGGAAAAACGTGCCATGCTCGTCGGTATAGCCCCTGCCTTCACCGCCGGTGTTGAAGTTGAGCCGCTGGCCCGCCTTCCCCGCCGCTTCGCCGATATGGCAGCTACCACACGATCCGGTCTGGCGTGTCATCGCGACGATGTTCTGGATGCCGGGCGTCGAAGAGCCGATCGTGCCGCCAAAGGCGGTGCCGCCCGGCAAATTGAGCGGCTGGCCCTGGTTTTCATTGACGCGCGCGGTGCGGACCGGATCATGGAACAGCATCTTGCCCAGAAACCGCTTCGCCTCGGTCATTTCATAGCGATAGGGCACAGTGCCGTCTGCCTGGCGCGGCAAAGGGAGGTCGGCGTTTGTTGCAGGAACCTTCAGCTTGTCGATGCCGCCGACCTGCTGGCCAATGAACGCGCGAAGCAGGGCGGGGTCAGGTGTCGACCATGTATTGTCCGGCGCGGCACTATTCGGGCCAACGGCGTTCTGGCTGATGGCGGCAGCGCTGCAGAAAGTCGCCACGCCGATCATCAGAGCAGACACGGGCAAAGAAATGGCCAATCTGCGCCGCAGTGCCTCTGTTGCAGAAACCTCGAACGCGTGAAGGTGCGATTTCATAGCCATGTTCCCCTTAAGTCATTCACGCTGGACGACACGAAACCGGCAATTTGGGATCAAGACGCGGTAAATGCTGGGCCGAGCCGATGCCAGCGAGCCGCAAATCCGGGATAAGCGACACGCCGTAATCCAACCAAAAGGCTATCGGGTTAGAACAGAGGAGGCAACCGCGGGGCACCCGACATGGTGCGCTAGGCTCTGCACCGCGTGCCATTGCGGCAAGCGACGTCCATTCATCGGGATGACCGATGCATCGCTTACGTTGCGCGAGCGCGGCGCTGGATTTGGGTGCCGGTTTCTGTGTCGTTGTCCCCACCTAGTCCAGCCTGGATCGCCGAGACCATGCGGCTAAAGGGATAGATTGGATTTCGAGGCGGGTGCGCTAAAGCAAAAGGCTAAATGGGGGAGCTGCGGCGTGAAGAAGCGATATTGGGGCCTGCTGGCCGTGATTCTGGCGATTGTGGCTGCTTATGGTGCGGGCGTTCGGATCGCCCCGCTGGGGCAGGATTTCGACGCTGCCCCGCTGATCGCCAAGGCCAAATCCTATGACGCGCTGGTCGAGCGTGATCGGTTCGGCGTGCCGCACATATCGGGCAAGCGTGATGCCGATGTGGCGTTTGGCATGGGCTATGCGCATAGCGAGGATGATTTTGCGACGATCGTCGATGCCGTCCTGACGACGCGCGGGCGCGCTGCCGAAACCAAGGGCAAGGATGCCGCTATCGGCGATTATCTCGTCCGGCTCTTCCGGGTGTGGGAGAAGGTCGCGGCGGGATACGACACGCAGATCGCCCCGCAAGCACGGGCGATCATGCAGGGCTATGCCGACGGCGTTAACCTCTATGCTGCGCAGCATCCGGACTTGGTGCCCGCTGGCGTTGTGCCGCTCTCTGGACGTGACGTGTCAGCCGGCACGATCTTTCGTGGGCCTTTTTTCTATGGGCTCGACAAGGTGCTGAAGAGCATCACCGAGAAAACGCCAGCCCGCGACACATCACCTCCGAAAGGATCCAACGGCATCGCGATCGCCCCGTCGCGATCATCGGATGGCGCGACCAGACTGCTGGTCAATTCGCACCAGCCCTATGAGGGACCGGTCGCCTGGTATGAAGCGGTGCTTGACAGTGGTGAAGGCTGGCACGTCGCGGGTGGATTTTTCCCCGGATCGCCGTTCATGCTCCACGGCCACAACGCGCATCTCGGCTGGGCAAGCACCGTCAACAAGCCCGATCTGTCCGACGTTTACCGGCTGAAAACCGATCCCGCCAAGCCTGGGCAGTATTACTTCAATGGCCAATGGCGCGCTTTTGAGAAGTCGGTCGCAACGTTTCGCGTGAAGATCTTCGGGCCGATTCTGTGGACGGTAAACCGCGATGTGCTGTGGAGTGTCCATGGCCCGGTATTCGAAACCGATCACGGCACCTTCGCGCTCAGCTATGCCGGCGAGCATGAAGTGCGCCAGCCGAACCAATATATGGCGATGAACAAGGCGCGCTCGCTGGGCGAGTGGCGCGCGGCAATGGGCATTCAGGCGTTGCCGAGCATCAATTTCATCTACGCCGATGACAAAGGGAATATCGGCTATCTGTCGAACGGCCAATTCCCCGTACGCAAGGACGGTTTCGACTGGAAGGGCACGCTGCCGGGCGACCGGCCTGATCTGCTGTGGACGCAATATGTGCCGTTTGCGCAGTTGCCCCAGGTCTGGAATCCGAAATCTGGCTATGTGTTCAATTCCAACAACAACCCGCTGATTGCGACCGACCCGGCTGATAACATCAAGCCCGATGCCCTCGCTCATAATCTGGGCTTGCAGACCAACATGACCAATCGCGCGCACCGCGTGCTGGAAACCTATGCGCGCGACACATCAATCACGCCGGAGGAGTTTGAGACGTACAAATATGATCTGGCCTATAGCGACCAGAGCGTGCTCGCCGGGTTGATCAAGCAGGCACTCAGCTATGATGCCAGGGGCAACCGCGATCTGGCCGCGGCGCAGGCCATTCTGAAAAATTGGGACCGGCGAACCGATATCGGTAATCGCGGGGCGGCGTTGGCAGTGCTGATGGGCGAGCCGATCGGTCGTGCGCTCGAAATGGGCGAACCTACCCCTCCGCTCCGCCCGGCGCTGGATGCAGCGATCGCGCACCTAAAGAAGCATTTCGGGCGGCTCGATCCGGAATGGGGCCAGGTCAACCGGCTGCGGCGCGGCAAGGTCGACCTGCCGATTGCGGGCGGGCCCGATGTGTACCGGGCGGTCTATGGCAAAAAGCAGGATGATGGCACACTGACCGGGAATGGCGGCGATACCTTCATCATGTTCGTGACGTGGGACAAGACAGGCAAGCTTTCCTCGCGCAGCATCCACCAATTCGGGTCTGCGACGATGGACGCCAAATCGCCCCATTATGCCGATCAGGCACCGTTGTTCGTCCAGATGAAGACCAAGCCAGTGCTGTTCAACCGGGCCGATCTGAAGGGGCAGATTGAGCGCAGCTATCGCCCCGGCAGATAGGGGCGCGGGGCAGGACGCGTAAGACTATCGCACTGCTCGGCTTGTTCGGCGCCATCGGTGTGATCTCCCGCCATTCGGCATCGCTCAGACCGTCGCGGTTCATGCCGCCGTTCTGAACCTCAACGCCACTGCTCGGTCAAACCGATCAATGGATTGTCGCCTTAATATTATAGAAAACTGCTAAATTTGCTAGAACAGCAAGCGTTTTCGTTGTGACTACGCGCCTCTAGCGATATCAAAGAGATGTTAAAGGAGGCACACAATGAATAGTGATACCCTAGAAAGACGTAAGTTTCTGACAAATACAGGTATTGGTTTGGCTGGAATTGGTGCCGCTGTTATGATGGGCGCTTCACCGGTTAATGCCGCTACTTCAAATAAGCGGAAACTTCCAGGGTCAG
>JAIERC010000064.1 GCA_019747165.1 Sphingomonas sp.
TGGAGCCGAGGGGAATCGAACCCCTGACCTCTGCAGTGCGATTGCAGCGCTCTCCCATCTGAGCTACGGCCCCGTCTGGTATGGCCAAACGGCCAACTGGCGCTCGCCATAACGATACCGTCAGAGCGATGCAACATGATCGGGGCAGCTAGGTGGGCGCCAAGACCGGTTGCTTTTTGCGACGTAATGCGCATACCCGGCCTTCGAAAAACAACCGACAGGAGAGCAATATGGCCCATGCATGGACGCTGAAATCACGCCCCCAGGGCATGCCGACGCACGAAAACTTCGCGATGGCCGATATCGCGACCCCGGCTGTAGAGGCGGGCATGGTCCGCATCGCCAATCGCTGGCTGTCGGTTGATCCCTATATGCGCGGCCGGATGAACGATGTGAAAAGCTATACCCCGCCTTTCGTGCTGGGTGAGGCGATGCAAGGCGGCGCGGTTGGCGAAGTCGTCGAAAGCAAGGCTGACGGCTTTGCGGTGGGCGATATGGTGCTGCACATGGCGGGCTGGCGCGATGAGGCTGTCCTGCCCGCCGCCCAGGTGCAGAAATTGCCCGATCTTGGCGTCGATCCGCAGGCATTTCTCGGCCAGCTCGGTATGCCGGGCATGACCGCCTATTTCGGCTTGCTCGAAGTCGCGAGCGCCAAGGCGGGCGATACCGTGTTCGTTTCCGCGGCCGCCGGCGCGGTCGGCTCAACCGTGGTGCAGATCGCCAAGGCCAAGGGCATGACCGTCATTGGCACCGCTGGCGGCGCAGACAAATGCGCGCTGGTCACATCGCTCGGCGCCGATCACGTGATCGACTATAAGACCGACGGCAGCCTGGTGAAGAAGCTGATGGCTGCCGCCGCCAACGGCATTGACGTCTATTTCGACAATGTCGGCGGCGAGCATCTCGATGCTGCGCTGGCAGTGGCGAATGAGCGCGCCCGCTTTGCGATTTGCGGGATGATCGATGTCTATAACAGCGGTGCGGCGACTGAACTGCGCTATGCCGCACGGATCATCGGCGCACGCATCCGCATTCAGGGTTTCATCGTCAGCGATTATATGGCGCGGGCGAGTGAATTTTATGCCGATATGGCGGGTATGCTCCAGACCGGGAAACTGACTCGGCAGGAGACGGTGCATGAAGGGCTGGCCAGCACGCCTGATGCGTTTCTTGGCCTGTTCACCGGCGGCAACACCGGCAAGATGCTCGTCAAGCTCTGATCATGTCTTGATCTGCGCGGTCGTCCACGGCGCGCGCGCGATCCAGCCCAATCGCTGGTAAAGCGCGCGGCCGACGACGGTCGCGTTGAGCAGACCCTGATCGACGCCCCGCGCGCGCGCCTCGAGCCCCAGTGCCATCATCACGGCCGTGCCCAGGCCACGCCGTTGATAGGGTGCGGCGACGGCGATCGAATCATGCTGCGCCCAACCATTGATCAGCGTCATCCGCCCGCGCGCGGCTTCGCTGCCGCTTGAATCGCGGATGTGGATAGCAAAAACCGGCCCTTGCCAGGCGCTGTCGAGCGTCAGACTGGTCGGCAAGATGGGCGCGGTGACAGGCAGCTTGTCGGCGGTCATCGTCGTGCCGGTTTGCTCAACATGCCAGCCGGGCGGGAGCAACGCCGCCATCGCGCATGGATTGATTGCTGCCTTCAGCAGAATCAGCGGCTGTTCAATGATCGCAGCCCGCGCGGAAATGTCGCCTGGCGGATTGGGGAAAATATAGCGCCGTTGTTCGCCCGGCTGCCCGGTCTCGATCTTCAGCGCGGTGCCGATGCGCTCGGGCGGGGGCAGGCCACGCACTTGCGCCCAGCCATGCGCAAAGGTTTCGATTAGGGCAGGGGCAACAAGGGCGTCGCTCAAATCGCCCCGCTCAATGTATCACACTGCCCAGGATCGCCGCTGTCGAGCCCACGCTTCAGCCATTTCATCCGATCTGCCGAACTACCATGGGTGAAACTTTCCTGAACCACGCGGCCCTGCGCTTCGCGTTGCAGCGTATCGTCGCCGATAGCTTGCGCCGCCGTCAGCCCTTCCTCGATATCGCCAGGCTCCAGCCGATCGCGATTAGCCGCGCCCCACACACCCGCATAGCAATCTGCCTGGAGTTCGAGCCGAACTGAAAGCGCATTCCCCTCGGTGGGGCTGGCGCGGGATTGAGCGCGCTGCACTTGATCAGACGTGCCGAGCAAATTCTGGATATGATGGCCAAATTCATGCGCGATCACATAATCCTGCGCGAAATCACCCTTTGCGCCAAATCGCGTGGCGAGTTCGTCGAAAAAGCTGGCGTCGAGATAGACGCGTGAATCGCTCGGGCAATAAAATGGTCCCATCGCCGCCTGCGCTGCGCCGCAGCCCGATTCTCCATTGCCCGTGAAGAACCGCAGGCCCGGCGCGCGATAGGGGCGGCCCGCTTGCTGGAACAAGGCCATCCAGGTCTTGTTGGCAGAACTAAAGGCATTGCACGCATTTAATCGATCGGGATTCGCCCGGCAGGCGACCGATGCAGTGCTGCCCATGCTCCTGGTAGCTACACTCCCACCGCCCGGGGTTTGCCCGATCTGGCTCACGGGCACGCTGCCGCCCCCCGATAGCAATGGCAGCCCGCCCCCCATGAAGAACACCACCGCTAGCAGGACCGCGACCCCGCCACAGCCAAAACGGCCGAACACAAAGGGCAGCAGCCCCAGCAGCAACCCGCCACCACCGCCGCCGCCGCCAAGACCGCCACCGCGATTGCCCTGGTCCTCGACATCAATATTGGGATCGAAATCGTCGAGCCGCATTGGCGGTGCCCTATCCTATGAATGCAGTGCGCATAATGCCGTGAGAATGCGGAAAGCCGCCAGTCGTTGCAAGCGACAGCTGTATTTCACCAAAGTGTCGTTGATTGCTGGCACGAAGGCGCTCATGGATTTGCACATGGCTGATCAGGAACCAAAAATCGACAGGCAGATGCGCCACGCCGCGGCGATGACGCTGCCGGATACCGTTGCGCTGGTGCTTCAGGGTGGCGGCGCGCTGGGCAGTTATCAGGCCGGCGTCATTGAGGGGATGCTGGGCGAAGGCATAGAGATTGATTGGGTCGCCGGGATTTCGATCGGCGCGATCAACGCGGCGATTGTCGCGGGTAATCCGCCTGAGCGCCGGGTCGAACGCCTGCGTGCCTTTTGGGACAAGATGACGAGCAGCTTGCCCAGCTTCCCGATCTTTCCGAATGATATGGTGCGCGAATTCGTTCATGAATGGTCAGCGGGGATGGTGCTGGCAACCGGCGTGCCTGGCTTTTTCACGCCGCGTCTGGTGCCGCCTAATTTTGCAGCGCCGGGCAGCGCCGGGGCGCTCAGCTATTATGATAGCGCACCGCTCAAAGCGACGCTCGATTCGCTGATCGATTGGGATCTGGTGAATGATGGGCCAGTCCGGCTGTCGGTCGGTGCGGTCGATGTGATCAGCGGCAATTTTCGCTATTTTGACAGCACGACTGAACGGCTCGACGCGCGCCACATCATGGCATCGGGCGCCTCAGCCATGTGCTCGATAATCAGCAGCACGCCATGCTGGTGTTTCAGGTCGATCTGTTTTCGGCGGCGACCGAGGCCCCGCGCACGATCATGGACGTTATGGCGCGGGAAAAGGAAATCCGTTTTTCCAGCCGCACCCGCGCCGTTTCCGATCAGGTGATGAAGCTGCGCCAGGAACGCGAAGTGATCCGTCGATTGCTTGCCAAGCTGCCGGCCAATCTTCAGGACGATGCTGATGTGGTGGCGCTCGCGGCGGCGGCGGCGGAACAACCGGTCAACCTTGTCCAGCTGATCTACACTGCCAATGCCTGGGAAGGCGGATCGCGCGATTTCGAATTTTCAGCGCGGACGATGCACGAACACTGGCATGCCGGTCTTGCGTCGATCAATCAGGCAATGAGCAATGCTCAGCTTGTTACCGAAAATATCCTGACCGGCAAAAGCGCGGCGTTTGATCTGTGCCCGAAACGGGGATTGAAGCGTTCCGGCCCTGAACTTGATTGCTAAACGGAGAAAATTTCCATGTTCCTGAGCGGTAAGACGGCGATTGTCACGGGCTCTACGTCGGGGATCGGGCTGGCTTATGCCAAGGCGTTCGCGGCCGAAGGGGCCAGCGTGATGATCAATGGATTCGGCGATGCGGCTGACATTGAAAAGGAACGCGCCGCCCTGGCCGCGACCAGTGGGGCCAAGGC
Source organism: Sphingomonas sp. (assembly GCA_019747165.1). Lineage (GTDB taxonomy): Bacteria > Pseudomonadota > Alphaproteobacteria > Sphingomonadales > Sphingomonadaceae > Sphingomonas. Next base: position 4,222 of record JAIERC010000064.1, read on the forward strand.
GCTGTACGACGCCGCTGACATGACCGATCCTGACGCGATCGCGGCGATGGTCGCGCGATGCCATGCCGAGCTTGGTGGTCCCGATATCATCGTCAACAATGCTGGCATCCAGCATGTCGCGCCGATTGAGGATTTTCCCGCCGACAAGTTTGAAGCGATTCTGAAGATCAACCTAACATCGGCCTGGTATCTGATGCGTGCCGCCGTGCCGCACATGAAGGCAGCGGGTTGGGGACGGATTATCTCGACCGCCTCAGCCCATTCGCTCGTCGCTAGCCCCAATAAATCGGCCTATGTGATGGCCAAGCATGGCCTGGCCGGGCTCACCAAGACTATCGCACTCGAAGTCGCGACGCATGGCATTACCGTTAATGCGATCAGCCCGGGGTATGTCTGGACGCCGCTCGTTGAAAAGCAGATCCCCGATACCATGGCGACGCGCGGGCTCACGCGCGAACAGGTCATCAACGACGTGCTGCTGGACGCTCAGCCGACCAAGGAATTTGTCACGTCTGAACAGGTCGCTGCGCTTGCACTGTATCTGTGCCGTGACGAGGCCAAGGCGATTACCGGTGCCAATCTGTCGGTCGATGGCGGTTGGACGGCGGCTTGATTCGTGCTGCTTGGCAAGCGCCGCGCCACGTGATTAGGTGCGCTCTGGCCAGGGTGCAGGGCAGTTCGCGGATGAAGACGGCAAGATTTCTCAGTAGCATGGTCCTGATGGCTGCGCTTGCCGCCTGTGCTGGTCAGCATGCGCGCATTGAGGCTGGCGCGCCTGCGGCAAGCGCTCCGTGGCGCGCCGTCGCTACCCAGCCCGATCGGGAACGCTTGCGCGATTGGCGAGACGCCTGGATGGCGGCGCTTGATCGCGTCCGTGTCAGTGACCCCGCCGAGCTTGCCGCGCAGGGCGCGCTGTTTGATCCTGATCATGCATTGCTTGATGCAGTGCCGCCCGCTGGTGACTATCGCTGCCGCGTTTTCAAACTCGGCGGTAATGGCACGGCGATGGCCGAATTTACGCGCTATCCCGATGATCAATGCCGGATCGACACGAATGGTGGCGTGTCGAAATTTTACAAGATTACCGGTGCGCAGCGTCAGTCTGGTACCATTTATCCCGACAGCCCAAGCCGCGCCGTATTTTTGGGCACGCTCAGTTTGGCCGATGAAAAGCGCGCGATGGACTATGACCGCGATGATGTGCGCAACGTTGCGGGCTATTTCGAACGCGTCGGGGAGGGACGCTGGCGCCTGGTTTTCCCCCGTCCACAATTCGAATCGATCCTGGATGTGATCGAACTGGTGCCGCTGAAGTGATGATGATCGGCTGGTCGCGTTGACCCCCAGCTTGTAAATCCTTTACACGCTGATCGCCCAGCCCAACCCGCTTGGGGTTCGGTTTGTGGAGGATGGGGGATGGCATGGCTGATCGCAAACTTTTCGCTGGCCATGCCGTCCGTCGGTTACGGCGCCATGCCGCGCTGACCCAGGCGGCGATGGCTGAAACGCTCGCTATTTCACCAAGCTATCTTAATCTCGTCGAACGCAATCAACGGCCATTATCCGCGCAATTGCTCGTCAAACTCGCCGAATGCTTTGATTTTGACCCGCGCTCGCTCGCCGCGGCTGAACCGGGCGGGGGCGAAGCGGGCCTTCGCCGTCGGCTTGCCGATCCGATGTTTGCCGATCTCGATATTGATCGCAACGAGGTGGAGGAATGGTTGGCCGGCGCGCCCGGCGGTGCGGAGGCCTTTGCGCGCGCTTTTGACCGGATCGGTGCTGGCGGCGGTGCGCTGGTGGAGGGGCTCGATCCGGTCGCGCAGGTGCGGCGGGAGATTGATCATTGGCGCAATCATTTTCCCGATCTCGACGCTGCCGCTGAACGGCTTGCTGACGAAATGCGGCTCGGCGCGGGCGATCTCTACGGGGCGGTCGCTGATCGGCTGCGGATCAAACACCAATTATCCTTGCGGGTGCTCCCGGTGGAGGTAATGCCCGATATGCTGCGTCGGCTTGATCTCCATGCTCGACAATTGCAGCTGTCTGAACTGCTCGACCCGGCTTCTCGCGCCTTTGCGGTTCTGTTTCAGCTCGCCCAAATCGAGGCGCGCGCCGAAATCGATGCGTTGATCGCGGGGGCAGGCTTTACCGATCGTGCCGCTGAGCATCTTCATCGCCGCCATTTGTGCAGCTATTTCGCGGCGGCAGTGATGATGCCCTACGCTCGTTTTCTGCGCGCGTGTGAGGCGACTGGCTATGATATCGAATTGTTGCAGCGCCGTTTTGGGGCGGGGTTCGAGCAAGTGGCGCACCGATTGACGACGTTGCAGCGGGTCGGCGCGCGTGGCCTGCCTTTCTTCATGATCCGGATTGATCGCGCCGGCCAGGCGTCGAAACGCTTTTCGGGTGCGAGCAGTGCCGCCTTGGTCGAAGCCGATGGGCGTTGCCCGTTGTGGCGACTGCATCACGCCTTTGAACGACCGGGATCGCTGACCGTCCAGCTCGTCGAGCTTCAAGATGGCGGGCGCTGGCTAACGATGGCGCGCACGGTGACGCCGCAGGGCCGGCGTTATGGCGCAACCGGTGCGGAATTTGCGGTTGGCCTTGGCGTGGAAGCCAGTCTGGCCGGTGCCTTGGCGGTAGCGCGGGGGGTCGATCTGGCTGGGGATGCGACCCCGATCGGGCTTGGCTGTCGCGCCTGTCTGCGCGTCGATTGCCCGCAGCGGTCGGCACCGCCGGCGGGGCGCGCGCTGATCGTCAATGAGACGGAGCGCCGCCTATCGCCGATTAGTTTCGCGGGCGACTGATATCCAAGCTTCTATGCCGCATAGCAACAAATGCTGGACTTTGGGGTTCGGTGTAGCT
>JAIERC010000282.1 GCA_019747165.1 Sphingomonas sp.
GCAGGATTTTCCTCCAGCCATTCGGCCAGCTTGTCGGCCATCAGGCTTTCCAGCGGCTGGCGTACTTCGGAGGAAACCAGCTTATCCTTGGTTTGCGAGCTGAACTTGGGATCGGGCAGCTTGACCGAGACAATCGCGGTCAGCCCTTCGCGCATGTCATCGCCGGTCAGCGTGACCTTTTCCTTCTTCAGCAGACCGGTTTTTTCCGCATAATTGTTGATTGTCCGGGTCAGCGCCGCCCGGAACGCCGCCAGATGCGTGCCGCCATCGCGCTGCGGGATGTTGTTGGTGAAGCACAGGACGTTTTCGTAATAGCTGTCATTCCACTCGAGCGCCACGTCGATCGTCACATCGTCGCGGGTGCCGTTGATCGCGACCGGTTCCGGCATCAGCGGTACCTTGTTGCGATCAAGATATTTCACGAACGCGGCGATCCCCCCTTCGTAATAAAGCTCGACAGTCCTCACGTCCTCGTGCCGCGCATCGCTCAGAAACAGGCGCACGCCCGAATTGAGGAAGGCGAGCTCGCGATAGCGATGCTCGAGCTTGTCGAAATCAAACTCGGTAATCTTGAAGGTAGCTGGTGAGGGGAAGAAGGTGACCTTGGTCCCCTTTTTGCCGGGCGCTGGGCCGATAATCCTGAGCGGCGCGACCGCATCGCCAAAGGCAAAGCGCATATAATGCTCGGTTTCGTCGCGCCAGATCGTCAGATCGAGCCATTCGCTGAGCGCATTGACCACCGAAACGCCGACGCCATGAAGTCCGCCCGACACCTTATAGGCGTTGTCATCCGAGGTGTTCTCGAACTTTCCGCCCGCATGGAGCTGGGTCATGATCACTTCGGCGGCGGAGACACCTTCCTCGGTATGAATACCCGTCGGGATTCCGCGACCATTATCTTCCACTGAAACCGAGCCATCGGGGTTGAGGACGATGTCGATCCGGTCGCAATGCCCGGCCAACGCCTCATCGATCGCGTTGTCGCTGACCTCAAACACCATATGGTGGAGGCCGGAGCCATCATCGGTGTCGCCGATATACATGCCGGGACGTTTGCGGACCGCATCGAGGCCCTTGAGCACCTTGATCGAATCGGCACCATAGTCGTTGGTATTGGGGTCTTCTGCCATAGCGAGGATATAGGGATTCAGGTGCCCATAGGGAAGTAAAATGGCGCGGGGTCCCATTTGTCCCTTGCATTTAGTTCGATATCAAATAATATAGTGAGATATCGAACTAAAAGAGGTGTGCCATGGCATTGTCCAGACGATCGCTCATCATTGGTGCCGGGGGCGCTGGGTTAGTGCTGGTTGGCGGTGGGGTCGCGTGGCGCGTCATGCGCGAACCGGTATCGGGCATCGCGCCTTGGACAATCGATCCCCGCCGCCCCGCTGATCCCCGGCTTGATGCCTTCCGCTATGCAATCCTCGCCCCGAACCCGCATAATCGCCAGCCGTGGCTGATCGAACTGGTCGGCAGTGACCGCGCGTTGATCCGGTGCGATCTCGACAAACGCCTGCCCGAAACCGACCCGTTCGATCGCCAGATCGTGATGGGCTTCGGTACCTTTATCGAACTTGCCCGGATGGCGGCTGCGGAACATGGTTTCGCTATCGACGTCAGCCCCTTTCCTGACGGAGAGCCTCAGCCACGGCTAGATCAGCGCCCAGTCGCCGCATTGGTGTTTCGTCAGGATGCCCGCGTCCGGCGCGATCCGCTGTTCGCGGCAATCGTGCATCGCCACACCAACCGCGCGCGATACGACACCACACCGCCTAGCCCCGCGCAATTGCACGCCGTAACCCGCGAAGGCGTGATGACCAGCGCCGATCCAAAGTTGCTCGCAGCGATCCGGCCCCTGGCGGTGCGCGCCATGACCACCGAAACGCTGACTAAACGCACCTATATGGAAAGTGTCCGGCTAATGCGGATAGGCGCTGCTGAAATGGACGCGACACCCGATGGCCTGCCGATCGGCGGACCGGCGGTGGAAGCGCTTCAGGCTATCGGCATGATCGATCACCAGATTATCGCAGATCCGCATTCCAGCACCTTCAAAATGGGCTTGAAACAAGTGCAGGATAGCTGCGGCTCGATCCCGGCGATCATCTGGATCACCACCCCTGGCAACAGCCGCGCCGAGCAACTCGAGGCCGGACGCCTTTATGCAAGAGCACAACTGCGCGCGACCAGCTTGGGGCTGGCAATGCACCCGTTGAGCCAGGCGCTGCAGGAATATCCAGAAATGGCCGCCGACTATAAACTGGTGCATCACTTGCTGGGCGCGACCGGCAACGAACGGCTGCAAATGCTGGCGCGGATCGGCACCGCGCCGCCTACCTTGCCAGCGCCGCGCTGGCCGCTAGAAAAACATCTGGTATGACTGCAGACCCGATCGCCTTTGAATTCTTCAATGAAATCGGGATTATCGATCAGCTGTCGGGCACCATCCTTGATCGCGCGCTGCCGCCCGGCATGACCCGGGCGCAGTTTGCAGTGCTCAATCATTTCGTGCGGCTGCGCCTTAACGAACAGTCACCTGCTCAGCTTGCCAATGCCTTTCAGGTAACGCGGCCAACCATGACGAGTACCTTGTCACGGCTCGCCCGCGCTGGGCTGGTCGCGATCCGTGACGATCCGACCGACGGTCGGGCGAAACTGGTGACGCTCACCAATAAGGGCCGCGCCGCGCGGGAGCAGGCGATGATTGCCGTCGGCAAGGTCCTGCCACTGCTCGACGCGGTGCTCGATCCAGACGAGGTCGCGGTGGCGCTGCCCATCCTGCGGCGTCTGCGAATCGCACTCGACTCGGCGCGCGACTAACCCTCGAAACGCGAAAGGCCCGCCGCCGTGTTACCACGACGACGGGCCAGGCTTTCCTCCCCAGGAAAGTCGTCTCCGGTCGCGTTATCCCGCGATCCGGTAAAATTGCCGCGCTAAGGGCAGCAAACTCGTTACCGCTTACGCAGCAAACTGGTTCCCCGCTGCCGTTCAGGCAGCGAACTGGTTCATGGTATTGTGTGCGCCGCCGGCCTTCAAAGCCGCTTCCCCCGCGAAATATTCCTTATGATCATCACCAATATCGGAGCCCGACATGTTTTGGTGCTTCACACAGGCAATGCCTTCGCGGATTTCTTTGCGCTGGACGCCCTTCACATAGCCAAGCATGCCCTGCTCGCCGAAATACTCCTTGGCGAGATTGTCGGTCGACAGCGCGGCGGTGTGATAGGTCGGCAGCGTGATCAGGTGATGGAAGATACCGGCACGAGCGGCGGCATCGCGCTGGAAGGTGCGGATGCGCTCGTCGGCTTCATTGCCTAGATCGGTGCCATCATAATCGACGCTCATCAGCTTGGCACGGTCATAGGCCGACACGTCCTTGCCCGCTGCGGTCCAGCCATCGAATACCTGCTGGCGGAAGTTGAGCGTCCAGTTGAAGCTGGGTGAGTTGTTGTAAACGAGCTTTGCGTTCGGGATCACCGCGCGGATGCGGTCGACCATGCCAGCGATCTGTTCGATATGCGGCTTTTCGGTTTCGATCCACAGCAGGTCAGCACCGTTCTGCAGCGACGTGATGCAATCGAGCACGCAGCGATCCTCGCCCGAGCCAGCGCGGAACTGGAACAGGTTGGACGGCAGACGCTTCGGCCGCAGCAGCTTGCCATCACGGTTGAGGATGACGTCGCCGTTGCGCGCGGTCGAGGGATCAATCTCCTCGCAATCGAGGAAGCTGTTATATTGATCGCCCAGATCACCCGGCTCCTTCGACACCGCGATCTGCTTGGTAAGCCCCGCCCCCAGCGAATCGGTGCGGGTGACGATGATACCATCCTCGACCCCGAGTTCGAGGAAGGCGTAGCGGCAGGCGCGGACCTTTTGCAGGAAATCCTCATGCGGCACCGTGACCTTGCCGTCCTGGTGGCCGCACTGCTTTTCATCGCTGACCTGGTTTTCGATCTGCAGCGCGCAGGCGCCCGCCTCTATCATCTTCTTGGCGAGCAGATAGGTCGCCTCGGCGTTGCCGAACCCGGCATCGATATCAGCGATGATCGGCACGACATGTGTTTCATAATTGTCGATCGCGTTGAGGAGGCGCTTTGCCTCAACCTCATTACCGGCCGCGCGTGCGGCGTCGAGATCGCGGAACATCATGCCAAGCTCACGGGCATCGGCTTGGCGCAGGAAGGTGTAGAGCTCCTCGATCAACGCGGGGACACTCGTCTTCTCATGCATCGACTGATCGGGCAGCGGGCCGAAATCGGAGCGCAGCGCGGCAACCATCCAGCCCGAGAGATAGAGGTAGCGGCGCTTGGTCGAGCCGAAATGCTTCTTGATGCTGATCATTTTCTGCTGACCGATAAAGCCGTGCCAGCAGCCAAGCGACTGGGTGTAGTCGGCCGGGTTGGCATCATAGGCGGCCATATCGGCGCGCATGATCTTTGCCGTGTAGCGCGCGATGTCGAGCCCCGTCTGGAACCGGTTCTGCAGGCGCATCCGGGCGACCGATTCAGCGGAAATGCCATCCCAAGTGCCATTCTGACTTTTGATGAGCGCATCGGTCTGCGCGATATGGGTCTGGTAGGTCATGGGGAGGCCTTTATTGAATTGGATCTGGAGCGTTCGGTACACAGGTTGACATCCGCCATGATCGGAAATCTGCACGCTATCGGGTGTTACTGTTCAAAAACGGCCCAAAAACTAAGTTAGGTTGTAAATTATTGACAAATTTGTCCGCCCTGCAGCGTCAGCCGTGTGGCTTCCCCGGGGACGTCATCAAAAAGGGCAGGTTCGGTGCCGGTCATCCATATTTGCCCACGGCCCGCCAATCGCTCGAAAAGCGCCGCACGGCGGCGCGGATCGAGATGGGCGGCCACCTCATCAAGCAACAACACGGGGGCATGGCCAGTCCGTGCGGCGACGAGGTCCGCATGGGCAAGTACGATCCCAAGCAGCAGTGCCTTTTGCTCGCCGGTCGAACACAGCGCCGCTGCCTGGGCCTTATCGAGATGCGTGACGGCAAGATCGGCGCGGTGGGGGCCGATAAGCGTCCGTCCGGCTACGGCATCGCGCCGTCGCCCAGCGGCAAGTTCGGCGGCCAGGCTCCCCGCAGCACCGCCCCATCCTTCCAACATCAGCCCGGCGCGCGCGAACGGTCCTGGAATCTGGTCGCGCAGCACGTCGGCGAGGAGCGCCACCGTCTGGCGCCGCGCGGCGTCAATCGCGGTGCCATGCTCAGCCATTTGCGCTTCCAGCGCAGCAAGCCAGGGCGCATCGGGCGGGCCGTCCTCCCCCAGCAATCGGTTGCGCGCCCGCATCGCTGCCTCATAGCGATTGGCATGAACGGCATGGCCCGGCGCGAGCGCCAAGGTCAGACGATCGAGAAAGCGGCGGCGCTCCGCTGCAGGCTCAACGAACAGCCGGTCCATTGCCGGGGTCAGCCACAGCACGCTCAGCCATTCCGCCAAAGCGGTTGCCGCCGTGCCAGCGCCTTGGACACGGACGATGCGGCGGTCGGGCGCGGCGGCCTGAGTCCCAGTCGCGATATCGACGCCGTCGTCGAGTCTGGCGGCAACACCAAAGCCTCCGGCCCCGTCCTGCCGCGCCATATCCGCCAGCGCCGCGCGCCGCAGCCCGCGCCCCGGCGCCAACAACGACACCGCTTCCAAAATGTTGGTCTTGCCGACGCCATTGTCGCCGGTCAGCACCACAAAGCCGGGACCGGGTGCGATGACGGCATCGGCATGGTTACGAAAATCGGTCAGGACAAGGCGAGATAGCATTGCCCTTGCCTTAGCGCAGAACGGGCGGGTGTCGCGCGCCTTTCGCGTAGCCTAGCAGTGCAGCTTTGCCTGGAGAAGACGCGTCATTGCGGCGTCAGGCCGCGATAGCCGGCTCGCCGCCCTTGGATTGGCTGAGGTAAGAGGCCATCGCCCCCAGTTCACGTTGCGCCTTAAGATAGGCGACCGGCTTACTCAGGCCGAGCCGTGCACGGGCGGCCTCGATCGGCTCGTGCAGCAATTGCTCATAATCCTCACCCGCCAGCCATTTCGCCTTGCGGCCGCGGACATAGCCTTCCCACACCGCTTTCGCGAACAGCAAATTGCCGGTCACGCTGATGCTCTTCAGCGCGGCGGCTGCGCCGATAAACGCCCAGCCAAGCCCGCCAACCTGCGCATAGGAAAAGGCGACCAACGCGCCCTCGCCAAGCGATTCATCAGCCTTATAGCCATTTAGCACATGCCAAATGTCATGCGTGTCGCGCACGCGGCGACCGAACCAGGCATAGGGGTGGAGCATATCATCTTCGCTGATCACGCGGCTCACTTCGACCAGCCCGTCCGCAGAATAGCCGGTAGACGCCAGAAAATCGCGATAGGCGGCACCGACCGTGCCGGGGGCAAACTGCGCGACATAGGCAGGCTCTGCAAATTTGCGCGCGAGCTCGACGCGCTCATAGGCCATGCGACCGCCCTCTGCTGTCGCGATAAAGCGCGCATAATTCATCGGCGCATTGCCGACATTGAGCGCACGCATGATGAGGAACACCTGCGTCGTGTCATCGCCATTGTTGAGCAGCTTGCGGATCGCCGCAAACGCCGTCTTCCAGTCGCGACGCCCGGTCGTGCCGGGGAAAGGGGGGAGCTTGGCCATAGAATCGATCCTTACTGACACCTGTGTTAATAATTCATCGACATCGAGCGGTCAAGCGGCCCCCTTGGGACGGCGGCCAAGGCACGCAATGGTATCATCCACTGGGCACCAAATCGCCTCAAGCGACCGCGATAGGGATACCAAGAGACAAGAACTCTTGACATCGTGAGTCAGAAATGACAAGAGCTCTTGTCATATGGTCATGCACACCTTCCGGATTCGCACCACTTGGCCGGAGTGCTGCTGATCATGGAAAATCGTCTGCGCGTGTTGCGGGCCGAAGCCGGGATGAGTCAGGCCGATCTGGCGATCCGGTTGGGCGTGTCACGCCAGACGATCAACGCGGTTGAAACCAACAAATATGATCCGAGCCTGCCGCTCGCGCTCAGAATGTCCAAAGTTTTTGGAGTGCCTGTCGATGCCATCTTCCTCGACGATTGGAGCCCCGATGAACGGTCCTG
>JAIERC010000429.1 GCA_019747165.1 Sphingomonas sp.
GCTTCAATACATATTGGTGCGGGCTGTAGCCTGTCTGCAACTTCATCGCTCTGATGAAATGAAATTGACTATATCCTGCGATGTGACTGAGCTCACTGACTCGGATCGATCGTGATAAATTGGTCCTGATATAGTGATCAATATCAGACAGCCGACGAAATGTGAGATGAATGCGACGTTGTTCAGTCCTATGTTCATTATTATTGCGCGCCAGCGTGAAAGCCGCTTGGATGAGCCCTGGAATGAGATGCTCGACGACGCCGCTCTCTTTGAATTGCCGGGCTGTCAAATGATACATGACCGCCTCTGCGATTTGAAACAGGGCATTATCTTGCAGGTTAAAGAAACTACATTTTTCAACCGGGCAACCTTCATTTGATAGATTTAAGATGCCCAAAGGAATATAGAGAAAAAGGAGCGTATTCGGGCAATGGGGGATCAAAATATCTTTTTTTTCCGATAGGATAATCGCAGATATCGAATGCTGTGCCAGGTTTGTTAGGGTATAGTCTCCGTCGCCGGTTACCCAGCATCGGTCGACGCGCCGCCTTGCCAACACAAAGACCAGACCTGTTGTGACTGCCTTGTCGTTCAATTGTGTACCACGGTTACCGGTAACCGATCCGCGAACAACGATGGGGCGCGCCTGGCCTGCTTCGCCGTCCGGTACCGCATTGGCGACCACATCGCGCAGGAAAGCAAACTCACTCCATTCCGGATGTTTTTCCACCGCAACGCGCCTCCAATAGAATTGCCTTCCATGGGGCTATCGGAGCGCGGCAACCTCGTCGTTCACGTTCCCGTCGAACGTACGGATTCTAATCATTGGACGGGTGTATTAGACGTTTGAACGTTGACGGTGCGATCCCGTTAAGTTTCCGAAATATCGTTGAAAAATGCTGCGATGATGAAAAATTTAGCTCGTACGCAGCCTGTGTTACTGACAGCCCTTCTTGCGTAATCATTAGCTTAGCGCGGTCCATTTTTCGCTGAAGCGTCCAGCGGTAAGGGGTTACACCGAATGATTCCTTGAACAGGCGCATAAACTGGGTCATCGACAGACCCGATATCGCGGCGAGGTCGGTTAATGATACCGGTTCGGTCAGGTTGTCCTCGATATAGTCATGAACAAGCATCATTCGACGGTCGGCTGGCCAATTTCTTTCACGGCTAGCCGAAGTACCAACAACGGTAATGTTCGACCATGTGCGCAAGATTTCGGCGGCGACCGCATAACCGATTGAGTCTGCGAGCAACCGGTCGACTGGACTATTGGCGCTGCGCCGAAGCGCCATTTGCGCCAGAAGCGTCAGCTGATGATCCGGGCGGTTCTGGGGGTCAATAAACTCGAGTTGGCTAGTTGGCGGCTGGTCCTCAAGCACGTGCTCAAACCAGCTACGCGCGATCAGGAACCGGACGCATTCGCAGCGCTCTGCGCTATATTCGATGTTATAGGTTAGGCCGCCGACCCCAAGATTAGCGGTACCGGCCCGCCCCTCACGCTCAAAATTGGTGAAGGACGATCGATTGCGCATCCAGATTGATCCGCCAATGTGGACGCAAAGCATGATCAGATCAGCTGGAAGGGGTGCCTCAACGCCGATGACCTCCGGCTGTTCAATCACGCCATGGCTGATGACAACCCCGCCGGAGCTGCCGTCAATTTCGTTTACGGCACGATATCCAGGCCAGGAAAGTGACGGCGCCGGGCTGACCAAGCTGCTCATCACGCACAAAGATCCATCATGTGCACTGAAATAACGATTCTCAAAAAGATTTCCCCGCAGCCATCTCCCTCACCCATTAGACGTCGCATCTACGATTTGAGTTTCAACGCCATGAACGGATGGGGTGGATTAAGGGTTTCCCGATTTCTCATCCGGGTCGAGGTCAGGGGTCCTGTGTTCATTCGACAGCGATCTTGGCTGCGGGAACAACATAGTCAATCGGGGCAAACCAACCAATCGATATGAGACTGCCTGTCGTTATCGTCCCGCCGTGGCCGGAGCTCCGACGATCCTCCACCTATGGATAGAACCGGAGGACGTTAAGCCACCCTAAGCGCGATCATTTCAGCGTTAGCCGATTGACGGACAAGCCCACCCAATGCATCCGCCAATCTCCTTCGGCTGCCGGATTTATGCTCATCATGTCGGTTGAAGCCAGCACCGATCATTTGCTGTTTTTCACCCGCTATCCAACGCCCGGTGGGGTCAAATCGCGGCTCGCCGACGAAATTGGCCCCGCAAGGGCAGCCGCGGCTCATGACGCGATGGCGCGCCATTGCCTTGCCGCGGCTGATCAGGCGGCGCTGGCCATGGGCGCGTCCGTTCGCGTCTTAATTACGGGCGCAACACCGACGGCGGCAGCGTCCTGGCTTGGCAAGCATCATCGCTTCATAGACCAAGGCGATGGGGGCCTGGGCGATCGCGTTCACCGGGCGGTCGTCAGCAGTGTCCGAGAGGGAGCGAGGCGGATCGTCGTCATGGGAGCTGACTGCCCGGCCTTAACGCCAGCGCTGATTGCGCAGGGATTCGCCCTGCTCGATGGGTGCGATGTTGCGCTCGGACCGGCTGTCGATGGCGGCTTCTATCTGTTCGGCCTGTCTGCCGACGCCGCTGACAAGCTGCCCGCGTTGATGGCCGATCTTCCCTGGGGCACGGACGCTGCCCGTGCGGCGCTGGCGCGCAACGCTGCGGGGTGCGGTGCCCGGATTGCGATGCTCCCGCTGCACAACGATATCGATAGGCTGGCCGATATCGACCCGGTCAGATGGCCGTGGCTGGCCGCCGTCACCGGGCTGACTGGATCGAGTACCGCCGCATGACGGCGCCGATTTGGTTGACGGCGGCTGATGTCGAGCCGATCGCTGAGCGGCTACGCGGGCTCCACTGGATGGCATCTGAAGAGGTGCTGACCGGTGTTTCGTCGGCAGGCGATGGCAATCTTAACCTCGTGTTGCGGGTATCGGCAGGCAGCCGCTCCGCCATCCTCAAACAGGCGCGGCCCTGGGTAGAGAAATACCCGATGATCGCCGCCCCGGTGGCGCGATCAGCCGTCGAGGCTAGCTTTTACCGGCTGATCCATGCCACCCCTATGCTCGGGGCGTTTATGCCGCAGCTATTGGGGGTCGATCCGGCTTGGCATCTGCTGCTGCTGGAGGATGTTGGGGGCCAAGCCGATAGCACCGCGCTCTATCGTCGCGCAGCGACTGACCCGGCGGCTCGGGGGCGGCTGATCGCCTTCCTAGCCGGGCTGCACGCGCTGGACGGGTCGCCCACAGCGATGCCCGATAATCGGGCGATGCTGGTGCTGAACCACGCCCATATCTTCACCCTACCCTTTGCCCATGCGGATCAGGATCTGGCGGCAACGGCCTCCCTGCTTGGTGATCGCTATCTGCTCGGCGCGGGGCCATTGCTCCACGGTGATTTCTTTCCCGGCGCCTGGGTGTACGGCGATGATGGCGTGAAAGTGATCGATCCCGAATTCTGCCTGTTCGGCCCGCCTGAATTCGATTTGGGTGTGATGGCCGCGCATCTGATCGTTGCCGGCGATCCGACGAATGCGCCAGATGCCCTGAGTGCCGCCTATCGGTCGGCAGGCGGCGGTGCGATCGACCCGGGATTGGTTGGGCGCTTTGCCGGTATCGAGCTGTGGCGTCGGCTGCACGGCGTCGCGCCGCTGCCAGTCAAGATCGACGATCGACGCAAGGCCGCACTGACCGCGCTGGCTGCACAGCTGATCCGCGCATGATCGCGCGCGTGCCCGTCTGGATCGATACAGATCCCACTGTGCTGCCGGGCGGGCATGAGGTGGATGACGGCTTCGCCATTGCCCTGGCCTTTCGGTCGCCAGAGCTACGTGTGGTCGGGGTCAGTTCGATCTTCGGCAATGGTGATATCGATTGCTGCCACGCCAGCGCCGAAGCGGTCGTCGCGGCATTCGGCCCAATCGACATGCCGGTCCACCGCGGAGCCGCGACGCCGGGAGATTTGCATGCGACTCCGGCAGCGCAGGCGCTGGTCGATGCGGCGCGGCGCACCGAGCAACCGGGCCTGACGATCCTGGCGCTCGGCCCGCTGACCAACATCGCGGCGGCGCTCACCCTTGCGCCCGACATTGCCGAGCAGATTGCGTCAATCATTTGGGTGGCCGGGCGGCTGCCAGGACAACAGTTTCGCGCGTCAGTGCAGCAGACAGAAGCCTTTGCCGATCTGAATTTTGAACAGGATGTGGCGGCCGCCCGCCTCGTCTTGGCCGGCACCGTGCCGATCGCGCTGACCTCTTGGACGGTGTGTTCAAAGGTTCATCTTGGGCACGCGGAGATTGCACGGCTGGCAGCGGCGGATGCCGCCTGCGGCATTTTACACGGCCCGGCGCACGACTGGCTCGATCTTTGGCGCAGCCAGTTCGGCCTCGATTACTTCATGCCGTTTGATACGCTTGCCGTTGCCCGTGCGAGCGGGATTGGTAGCGTATCGGGTTTCGCCGGACGGGCTTGGATCACACCAACCGAACCGCCGACGTTGATTGCCAGCCCGGCTGATATCGTGCCCGCCGATGCACGCCCCATCTGGTTCGGCACCGATGTGGGTGATAGTTTTACCGAAACGTTGATGACCAGGATAACGACCCCAACCAGCCAGTGAAGGAAGATGTGCGATGGACATTGCTCGGTTACCGTTCGCGCTGTCGCGACCGATGGCACTTGGCGCTGGTGCGGCGCTGGCTGCCGCCGCGATCATCACGCTGCAAGCAATTGCCCAGCAATCAACCACGCCGATGCCGACCATGCCTGGCGCGGAGGCCAATCGTCCTGCCGACGATCCGTTTGCGATCTTCGCCACGGCGCACGAACCAGCAGAAGCACCCATTAGCTATGATGTCTGGAACGAATTTGTGGGCAAGCTGGTGCTGTTCGACTCTGGGCGGACCGAAATCGCCTATCGGACAATCAAGCAAAATGCCGCGACCTTTCTTGACGAGTTCGTCACCGCGATTCAGACGCTACGCCCCGAACTGCTCAGCAAAAAAGAACAACTGGCGCTATGGATCAACCTGTACAATGCGCAAGTGGTGCGCGTGACGACGCAACGATATCCGGTCCGAAATGTCGAGGCATTGGTCAACGGCCCGGACTGGAGCGCGCAAAGCCTGGGGTTGAGCGGTATCAAGCTGAGCCTTAACGATATCCGGACGCATATCCTCGCGCGCTATTTCGGTGATCCCCGCATCCTGGCCGCGTTGCTGGTGCCGGCCCAGGGTGGCCCCGCGGTTCAAAAGCAGGCTGCTTCTGGCCCAATCATCGACGCGCAGCTCGATGCGGCGGCCAAGCAGTATATCAATCAGAGCGGGGTCGTCGTGGTGAAGGCGGATATTGCCTATGTATCTCCCGTTTATACGCTGAACCGGATGTATTTCGGCGGGGAGGATGCTCGACTAATCGCGCATTTGAAGCAATTCGCCAAACCCAGCCTTGCAGCAAAGCTCGCCGGGGTCACCCGGGTGGAAACGGGTAAATTTGACTGGGCACTCAACGATGTTGTCCCGCGTCAAAATGACTTTTCGCCGCCGTCGTCGCAGAGCGGCGGGCAATCCTCGGGCTCGTGATCGCCGCGCCGCTGCCACGTCATGGACAGCTGACGTTAACGGCAATTACAGTGGCAACGATGATGTTCGTCGTGCTGCTCAGCTGGCTGTCGCCGGCGACGGGAGGCTGGTCGGCGTTGGTGCTAGCGATCGTGCTGGTAATTGCAGGGATCGTCTGGCTCGCCCTGCCGCTGGTGATTGGATGGGTTGGACGATCGGCAACAATATTGCGGGCACTGATCATTATCGGCCTCGCAGCGCGGCTGGCGCTCCTGCCGAGCCCCCCGCTCTATGAGGATGATTATGTCCGCTATCTCTGGGATGGCGGCGTTACCGCGGCGGGCTTGAACCCCTATGCCCGCACGCCAGCCACGATCCTGAACGCCATCCACCCGCTATTCCCGCAAATGCCCGGAACGGCGCGACCTGCATCGCTGGAGGCTTTATTGGGTGTGCGGTCAAAAGGCGTATTGGAGCGGGTGAGCTACCCCAGCGTTACGACAATCTACCCCCCGCTCGCGCAGCTCGGCTTTGCTGCGGCACACCTGGTGTCACCCTGGTCGTTGCTGGCCTGGAAGGTGGTCGGGCTGACGGCGGAAGCGCTGACCTTGTGGCTGTTGATGGGTGGGTTGCGCGCGGCGCAGCGATCACCCGGCTGGGCGATGCTGTATTGGCTCTGCCCGCTCGTCATCAAGGATTTCGCCAATGGCGCGCATATGGACGTGCTGCTGATGCCGGCGCTGGCCGGGCTGATTTGGGCGATTCTCGCAGGGCGATTGCGCATAGCGGCGGTGTTGATCGGGGTCGCCGCTGCGCTGAAATTCTGGCCGCTATTGTTGGTGCCTGGATTGGCCTGGCGCGTTGGGCAATGGCCGCAGCGGATCGCTCTCGCGGCGCTGGCCATCGGCAGCGCGGCACTGTTGCTCACGCCACAGTTGCTGGCGCTCGATCCGGCGAGCAGCGGTCTTTCCGCCTATGCCGAAAGCTGGGTACGCAACAGCCTGGCCTTCCCGGCCCTGCAGGCGATGATCACGGCGCTGGCAATTGGCGGAGACCCAGCGCTGCTAACGCGGTTGTTGGTGGCCGCCACCGTTGGGGGGCTGGCGCTGCGCTGGGGGGTGAGAGCCGCCAATGACGCGCCAACGGCAACAATCACCGCCTGGCGCGATACGGTGCTCGCGCTCCTGTTGCTCAGCCCCACTGGTTATAGCTGGTATGCGACATGGCTAGTGCCGTTTCTGGTTTTCACGCCTGAGGCGGCGGCGATGCTGCTCGTCGCCTTTGTCGGCGCTTATTACGCCCGCTTTGCCGATCGCACGGGATGGGGTGCAGCGATTGCGCCGTGGATCGGCTTTGCCCCGGCCTGGGCGGCAATTGGCTTTACCGCGCTGCGCCAACGGATTGCAGATGCGCGGGGGTAATCGGATCGCGGCGATCATCCCCGTTCTCAACGAAGCGCCGTCGCTAGCGCTGCTGCTCCCTGAGATACCCGACTGGGTCGATGAAATCATCGTCGTCGATAATGGCTCCACCGACGGCAGCGCCCACGTCGCGCAGGCGCTTGGGG
>JAIERC010000445.1 GCA_019747165.1 Sphingomonas sp.
AAACGGCATGATGCCGGTCGCCAGCGTCGCCCAGATACTCGAATCAGCGCTGGCGCGGGGCGACATGGGTCCGCTGGTCTCTGGCTGGATCGCGCTGCTGCGTGAAGCGATCAACAGTGAACGGCAAGACCGATTCGCGGGCGACAGCTATGGTGCGGCCTGTTCGGTTCGGCTGACCGGCTGACCCCTGAACCATGGACGCGCTGATGGCCGCTTTTGTCGGCGCGATTCTCTGTCAGGCGAGTGATCGCAGCGCCTGGCTCGCGGCCATGCTGGGCGATCGCTACCCAAAACATGGGCAACTGATCATCGCTGCCGCACTCGCGCTTTCCATCGGCAATGGCATTGGCGCGATAGGCGGCATGCTGATCACCCCAATCATGACCCCCAATGCTCGCGCGCTGCTGCTGGGCCTTGCGCTGGGATCGGCAGGCGTCGTGGCCCTGTTTCAGGCGAAGCGGCCCGCCCCTTTGCGCACCGGCGCCGGGGCTTTCCTGACGGCACTGATCTGCTTGTTGGCGATCAACATGGGGGACAAGACGCAATTCCTGACCGCCGCGCTCGCCGCGCGCACCCCAATGCCCGCGCTTGCGGCGATTGGCGCGACGCTGGGGAGCCTAGTCGTCATCATTCCCGCCATTCTTGCTGGCGAATCACCCTATCGATCGCTGCCGCATTACCCGGTTCGGATCACCATTGGCGTGGTGCTAATGGTTACAGGGCTGATCTTTGCGCTGGGCGCGATGCGGCTGATTTAGCCAGGCAATCACGGTGATCAAGATAATGCCGCAGGGATGATATTGCAGCGTCGCGGGTGGGACCCAATCTTTCGCTCAGCCGTTGACTTGGCATCACCTTCAGGAGGCCCGCCCATGACGACAGATTCTGCGCTGAAAACCCCAACTGACCTCAAATCAAATGCCACCAGAACGGTCGCCGAAGCGCTTAACGGCATTCTGGCCGATAGCTTTGCGCTCTATCTCAAGACCAAGAATTTCCATTGGCATGTTTCTGGCCCGCATTTTCGCGATTATCATTTGATGCTCGACGATCAAGCGACGCAGATTTTGGGCAAGACCGACGCCATTGCCGAGCGCGTCCGCAAGACTGGCAACACGACGCTGCGCTCGATTGGCGACATTGCGCGCCATCAGTCGATCAAGGACAATGATGCTGATTTCGTTGCTCCCGAAGCGATGCTGGCTGAACTGCGCGAGGATAATCTGCAGCTCGTCGCCGCGCTGCGCGAGGCGAAAGATATTGTCGACGCGGCCAAGGACAATGCGACCAGCGGCATGGTCGACGACTGGACCGATCAGGCCGAGGAGCGTGCCTGGTTCCTGTTTGAGGCCAGCCGAAAGGGATAAGCGGTCACGGAGCCGGTGGGGCCGGGCGATCCGCGCGCCGGTCCAGCGGCCCCAGGGTGATCAACCACAGATCAGGCACTGCACCCAGCCGGAATGGAACCTGGCTGGTGCCAAGCCCGGCGGTAACGATCACGGTCCGCCCGGGCTCGCGAATCAGGCCACAAGCATAGCGATCACCCAGCCGCGAGACGCTAACGAGTCGACCGATGATCGGGAACACGATTTGGCCGCAATGGGTGTGCCCGGCCAGTATCAGCACCGGCGGCTTGATCCGCGCTGCTGGATCGGGGCTGTGCGATAGGACCAGCCGCGGCCCGGCGAGTGCCGCCATCTGATCGAGCATCCGGGCAGGCTGCGCACGGTGGGTGAAGTCATCGTCGAGCCCGCCAATCACCAGCGGACCGAACCGTGCCGCGCGGTTCGACAATAGGATGATCCCCGCCCGTTCCAACGCCTGGATGACGGCCGGGGCATTGGTCCAATGATCATGATTGCCCAATACCGCCACCGTCGCGATGCGCGGGCGCAACTGGCTGAGCGGGTCAACCAGCCGCGCGGCCTTGGTGCCGCGGGGATCCTCGGCATGGCCAGCAATGAAATCTCCCGCAATCAGCACGAAATCTGGTGCGAGCGCGTTGATCTGGTCAACGATTGCCGTCAGCCGGCGCGCATCCATGGTCTCGTTGCCAATATGGATATCGCCGATCAGCACCGCGCGCAGCGGCGCGACATCGGCGGGCCAATCGGTAAGCGTAATCGCTGCCTGGCGCACGACCGGCAGCCGTCGGGCTTCGCTATAGGCATAAACCATCACGGCCCCGGCGATCAGCACCCCAACCAGCCAAAGCCGGATCACGATGCGGAGCGCCGCAGACATTTGCTAGCGTTTCTTGACGAACTCAGCGCGTAGAACCAGGCCCTTGATGCCATCGAAACGGCAATCAATTTCCTGGGCGTCGCCGGTCAGCCGGATCGATTTGATCAGCGTGCCGCGCTTCAACGTCTGGCCAGCACCTTTCACGGTCAGGTCCTTGATCAGCGTTACCTGATCACCATCGGCGAGCAGATTGCCGACGGCATCGCGCACCTCAACCGGACCATCGGCCGCAGCATTGATCGCGGCGGCCTTAGCGGCGTTGATCCATTCGCCGCTGGCTTCGTCGAACACATAGCTGTCATCGCTGGCGCTGCTCATGGCGCGGGTCAGCTCTTTGGTGCCGTCGACAGCGCACCCTTGGTTGACGGGTTGGAAGCGTTCGCCTTTTTGGGTTTTTCCGCCTTGGGTTTGCGGACTTCCTTGGACGATTTTTTTTGAGACTTGGCCATGAATATGGGTCCCTTCGCGCCGGCTTGATGCCAGCGACCCAGTCGACCTAGGCCAGTGGCGACGCTTTAGCCCGCAAAATCGGCAATAGTCGCCAATCCCGCCGTGCCGTGGTGGTTATTCAGCGCAGCATCAACTTATCACCGCCAGGTTCATCAACGCCTGTTGCGCCAGGATCAAGACTGTCGTCGTCGTAAAGGCGAGGACGGCGACGATCATCGTCCGCATGGGTGTCATCATCATACTCAAATTCAAAAATGGGGGTGGTTTGGTGCCGATCAGGCGATCGGCACCATGGGCACAGCTGCGCTGACCATCACGGTCGCGAAGACAAAAGCAGCGGCAGCCGACATCACGACCCGCGACAGATTTTCAAAACGGAACATCATCTTTTCTCCCTTTGTCGCCTCGGTCGGACCATCCAACCGGCGATGCCAAAGCCTTTGCAGGGAGCGTGCCAAACTGAAAATTTGGCGGTATTCAGGGGTTATTCACCACGAGCTGGTCGCGCCGCAGCAAATTACGCCATATTTTTTGGCTAGGGTTACCATTATTTGGGAAAATTTTTTAACGGAGCGAGCCTTAGCCCATTTTTAGCTGGTTCCGCCCATCGGCCTTGGCCGTATACAGCAAGCGATCGGCGCGCACGAACGCTTCGCCAACCTCTTCGCCCGGGCCCGCCGCTGTCAGCCCGGCAGAGAAGGTGACTTCACCGAGCGGCTCATCCGATTCGCGCAAGCGATAACGCTTCTTGGCAACGAGCGCGCGCGCGCCTTCAAGCAGATCGCGCGCTGTCGCCATCTCAACGCCCGCGAACAGCACGACAAATTCCTCGCCGCCGTACCGCGCTACCATATGCCCTTCGCACTCCGCCGCCAGAACATCGGCAATCGCCTTCAACACGCGATCGCCAACGGCATGGCCGAACCCATCATTGACGAGCTTGAACCGATCAATGTCGCAAACGGCCAGACACATCGCATCGCCCTTGGCGAGATGCTCGGCATAGCATTCTTCAAAGGCGCGCCGATTGGGCAGATCAGTCAGCGGATCGCGCCGGGCATTGTCGCGCGCCTCTTCAAGCTTGGCGCGGAGATCCGACGCTTCGCGCGTCGCGGCTTCGAGTTGACTTTCGGCGGACTGGACGCGGTCAAGCATAGCCGTGGTGATCCGCATCACGGCTTCTGAAGCATCGCCGCCAGATGATTCACGAATGGCATCGGCCTTTGCGGCAAGATCACGCCCGAAATCGCGCGTTTCGGAACGCATGGCCATGACCAGATCCTGAAATCCTTCGACCTGCATTTGGGTTTGCGCGACCAGCCCTTCGCCCGATTTGCGATCAGCCTCAGCGACTGGCGTGACTGAGGGGACCGGGGCGTTGCCGACATCACCACCCAGTGCCATGATATCGCGCTTGGTGAGCCGCACACCGCCATCGGTAAGCGCCGCGACCGCCTTGGCGAGTGGGCCAACGGGGTCAATCATCACCCGATAGGCAAAGGCATAGTTTACTGGATCAGGCCCAAGCCGATTGTCGCTTAGAAAAACGCCGATTCGTTGAAAAATCGTCCGAGTCGCTTCATCACGATCAAGCTCCTGCCCGCCATCAATGCTCTTTAACGCCCTATCGACCATCGTCCTCGTTTCCGCCAAGTGTTTGATCAAACGCCCGGATACTCTCTGGAGGCCTTGTTTTAGCCAAAAACACCTAAAATAAGGTGACCGTCAGTCAGGCATCTTCGCGATCAAGGGGCGGTGGCACGATAGCGTTTGACCGCATCCAGCGTATTGCGGACATGGTCGGCATAGCTCATATCGTTATGGGCATAGTAAATTATGCCTTCTGGTGTAATTACATAGCTGGTTCTGGTCGTGATGGCACGCGGTTGACCATCGCGTCCGGTCATCGTCCGACCCAGCGCGACATCATATCCTTCGATCACCTTGGGTCCGGCACTGGCCACCTGAAATTTTCCTGCGCAATCCTTGGCTGAAAAATCGGCAAGCACATCAACCGGATCGGCCGACATGCCGATCACCGTTGCCCCGGCCTTGGTAAAGGCAGGGATGGCTTCGGCAAAGGCGCGCGCTTCCGCACTGCAGCCCGGCGTGAACGCCGCCGGGAAGAAATAAAGGACAACCGGCCCCTTTTTCAGCGCTGCCTTAAGATTGACGGTCGAAATCTTGCCCGCCGTCGCGCCGCGGGTGGTGAAATCGGGTGCCTTTGCCCCTGGGGCCAGCGCCGCCATGGCAGGGGTAGCAATCGCGATGGCCAGGCCGGCAACCACAGCGCAGGCGAACAGGGTAGGCGAGCGTTTCATCGTCATCTCCAAATCGAAACAGGCAGCATTCTCTTGATCAGGCTAGGCGTAACCAGCGCCGCAGCACAATACCGGCATGCTACCGGGTGAAGGCCAGACCGATCCGGGCATGCGTATCGACGCGGTTAAAATCGGTGAGCGCCTCGCCATAGCCGTGAAAAGCCTGACCAAAGAGGTAGATCCCGACATCACCGACGCCGAACCGCTTGATGGGATAGGAGGCGAACAATTCGGCCGATCCAAGCCGCGTCACGGGGTTACCGCGCGCCAACACTGCCAGTTTGATCCCGTCGCGCTGCTCAACCGACACGCCAAGCGCGCCATAGCCGTAAAATCGCTCGATGCTATCGGCTAGGCCCTGGTTGCCGACATAGAACCAGCCTTGTGGCGTGATATCGAGCCGCCAATCGCGCCCTAACGCGACGCTCTGATTGGCGCGCAAATAGAAGCGATTGATATCAACCGAGTTGGTCACCCCGCCACCGTTGGAATCGTGCCGATAGCCAATCGCCAGCCGCGTGCTGTCGCCAACCGGCACATCGATAAAGGCTTCAGGACTATAGGTGGTCGCCCGAATCGGCCCGGATGGCTGGTCGAGCGCCCAGAAGATCGTCTGGGTATAGGCGACCTTGATATAGGACGCCGGCCCGGTGCTGGCGAAGGGCTGGAGCGCAAAGCTCAGCTGCACCTTGGCACCGGCATCGCCCGTGCCGATCACGCCATAGGTCGGTTCGAACGGACTGAATCGCGCCAGAAAGCCGCTCGCCGTGCCGCGCGCGCTGGTCGTGACATCCTCTCCCTGGGTTGAAGTGGGGGTTGATGCCTGGGCGACGAGGCTCCGGGGGGCGGCTGGCCGCGCGACCGGGGCCAAACGATAGCGGAGCCGAGCAAAGCCGCCCGGCGCCACGGGGGCGGTATCGGCGGTCGATCGGATGAGTTCAATCGTCAGCGCTGTGCCATCGCGGGCGATGGTCTGAATGGTCGCCGGTGCCTCTACCGCAGCAGGCACTATACCCTCATTGATCAGAAACACATCAACGCCACTCAGCGCGCTTGCGGCTGAGGCAGGCGGCTCGACCAACGGTCGCAGTTGCGCAAAGGCGGGGCTGCTCGCCGCGATCAGCGGCAGTGCAAAGAAGAAATATCGCATCAGCACCTTTCCTGTCAGTCGAATGTAACAAAATGGAGTCGCTATTCGTGCTGGTCGCCGCCCAGCCAGCGCGATACTAGCAGAGGATGCGCGTCACCCCAGCCGATATCGCCCTAGCCGAACGCCTCGCCGATGCCGCCGGGGCAGCGATCCGCCCCTATTTCCGTCACCCGCATGGGCTGGAGACCAAGGCGGATCATTCACCCGTAACCTTGGCCGATCGCGAAGCGGAAGCGGCGATGCGTACGCTGATTGAACAGGCCTTTCCCGATGACGCGATAATCGGCGAGGAATATGGCACCAAAGACGGCAGCAGCGGCCGTGCCTGGGTGCTCGACCCGGTCGACGGCACCCGCGCCTTTGTTTCCGGCAGGCCGATTTTTGGCACCCTGATTGGCCTGATGATCGAAGGCTGGCCGATGCTGGGCATCATCGATCAGCCGATCCTGCAGGAACGCTGGCTTGGTGTTATCGGGCAGCCGACCATGTTCAACGGCATACCGACTCGAACTCGCCTATGCCCGGCGCTTGAAGGCGCGGCGCTTGCCACCACCAGCCCGCACGCTTTTGACGACCATCAGGCCGATCATTTCGTGGCGCTTGCCCGTGCTGCCGCCGGGGGCAAGATGCGGCAGGGGCCGATCTATGGCGGTGATTGCTATAATTATGGCTGCCTTGCCTCGGGCCAGCTCGATATCGTTGTCGAGGCAGGCTTAAAGATCCACGATTTCGCCGCGCTGGTCCCGGTCGTCGAGGGCGCGGGCGGGCGGATGTGTGATTGGGCTGGCGATCCGCTGACCGCCGATAGCACGGGCGAGGTCATCGCTGCTGGCGATCCCGCGCGAATCGAGGAGATCGTCGAAATGCTTGGCTGTCACGGGCATTGAGTTGTCGTGATTCGCGCGGTGTTCCTCGACGTTGGCGAAACCCTGGTCGATGAGACGCGGCAATGGTCGCTCTGGGCCGATTGGATCGGCGTGCCGCGCGCCACGTTTCTGGCGGCCTTTCAGGACA